>JABFYB010000502.1 GCA_013361475.1 Hamadaea sp. | reverse complement strand
GTACTCGTCGAGTCCTATGGCTGGCTCGGGGAGGGTTGGGCGTCGACGCCCACCGGCTCCGGTCTCGCCCCCGGCGGTGGGACCGTCGTCACGGGCGGCGACGTGCTCGCCTTCGCGGTGCTCGCGTTCGCGCTCGGGCTGCAGCTCGGGGTCCGGGCGGCGGTGTCGGTCGCCCCGATCCCGGCCGTCCTCGCGCTCGTCTGGCTCGACGTACGCTGGCCGGGCGTACCGCTGATCATGCTGCTCGCCGGTTTGGCCCGGCTCGTGTGGACCGGACTGGCGCGACGCCTGCGCCCGGTCGACGGCCTCATCGGTGCGTACGCCGCGGTCATCGCGGGTTCGGGGCTGGCCGGGTTGTCCGCCGCGAGCTGGTCGTCGATTCTCGGCCTGTCCCTGGTGACGGCCGCGTTCGGCGCAATCGGCGTACGCGGCGGCGTGTCCGGGGTTCGCTGGGTCGCCTGGCCGCTCGCCGGGATCGCCTGGACCGGCCTGGCCGCCGTCAGTGCGAACGCGGCGCACTTGCCGCCGCGCCCGACCGGGTTGGTGGTCCTGGCCGCCGCCGCTGTGCTGGTCGCGGTCAGCTACCTGCCGGGCAGCCGGGAAGCCCGGGCGCTGGAACCGCTGGCCCACACGGTGGCCGCTTTCCTGCTGCTGTCGGCGTACACCCTGCCGAGTCCGGCGATCCACGTCGCGAAGGTCTACCTCGGGTGGGGGCTCGTCGTCGGGGTGACCGCCGCTGTCCGGCGCGATCGATGGCGTGGGGCGGCGGCCGCTGCGCTCGAACTTCTCGCGCTCTGGTCGCTGCTCTGGGCGTACGACATCAAGGCGGTGGAGGCCTATTCGCTGCCGCTCGCGCTGGTCGCGGTGGCCGTGGGCCTGCTCGCGACGCGCCGTGACCCGAGTCTGTCGAGCTGGCTCGGGTACGGCCCGGCGCTGGCGGCCGGGTTCGGGCCGAGCCTGCTGGCGGTGTTGCCGGGGGAGGGCGACCCGGTGCGGCGGCTGGCGCTCGGCGTGGCCGGGCTGGTCGTGGTGCTCGTGGGGGCGATCCGGCGGCGGCAGGCGCCGGTCGTGGTCGGCGGCGGCGTGCTGGTCGTGCTCGCCTTGCACGAGCTGACCCTGTACTGGACTCGGCTGCCGCTCTGGTTGCCGATCGGGGTGGGCGGCGCCATCTTGCTGACGCTGGCGATCACCTACGAACGGCGGCTCCGGGATCTTCGGGCGCTTCGCCTGAAGCTGGCATCATTCCGATGAAAAGTCTGCAAAATGAATCTCATGGACTTCTGGGATACGTTTTGGCTTTTGCTGATCTTCATCCCGCTCCTGCTGGTCTGGGGCTTCGCGCTGGTGGACATCTTCCGGCGCGACGACCTGGCGGGCTGGCTGAAGGCACTGTGGGTGGTCGTGGTGGTCATCGCGCCGTTCTTCGGCACCCTGATCTACCTGATCTTCCGCCCGCCCGGCGCGACGCCCGACGAGCGCCGGGCGATGGACCAGGCGAGCCGGGACTTCGTCGAGAAGTACGCCCCGACCGACTCGGCCCAGCAGCTCGCTCTGCTGTCGGACCTGCACGACCGGGGCAAACTCAACGACGAGGAGTTCGCCGCCGAGAAGACCCGGGTGCTGGCGCACGACCCGAAATACCAAGGGCAGCACCAGTCGGCCTCTTCTTGACAAGTACCGCATCTGGCCGCTGCTCGCGCTGGCCAGTAGGGTTCCAGCATGCGGTTTGAGGTAAGCCACGTCCTGGACGCGATCGAGCGCCGCCTCACCACCGAGCCGGCGCTCGCCCGAGGCGTGCTGGACCTGGCGGAAATCGTCCGCTACGTGGATCTCGACGGCGGCCGCCCGGCGACCCTGCTCCGGCTGGGCATGGTGGTCGACGCGCTGACCCGTCACCTCGCCGAGGAAGGCGTCCAGGTCTACTGCGTGGTCGACAAGCAGATGCTCTCCGACCTCGATCAACCTTCGAGCGAGCGGATGGTCATCCGGCGCTGGGCCGACGACGGGCACGTGGAGGTCGTGCAAGGCGCGCAGATGCGGGTCCGTGAGCTCAACGAGGTCGCGGGTCTGCCGATCATCTCCCGCAACCTGCCCGGATTCGCCGCGCTGCCCGGGGCCGGCGGCGCCGTCATCACAGTCCGCGGCCCGGTCCCGACCGCCCCGTCCGACCTGGGCCGCCGCCTGATGTCCCGGCGCTGGCGCTGCCCCGACCCCGAGTGCGCGCTGTTCGCGGGCATGCGCGTGGCCGTGGGCCAGCCGCTGCCCAAGCTCCGGGGCAACCCCCTCTGCCCGCGCCACGACCTGCCGCTGGCCGACACCGGGCCCGCGCCGGCTCAGGACGTCCTGGCGGTACGCGTAAACGGCGTGATCAAGCAACGTTTCCTGGTGACCGGGGCCGGACCGGTGACGGTCGGGCGCGCCCCCGAGGGCAACTGGGACAGCGACAGCCGGTCGATCGTCCTCGGCCCGTGGCTGGACGAAGGCGGCGTCAAGGCGGTCAGCCGCAACCACCTCGTGGTGGCGTTCGACCACTCGGGGCTGTCGGTCAAGGACGTCAGCATGAACGGGGCGTGGGTCTACCCGGGCGGCGACAAGATCGCGCCACGGCAGCCCCGGCCGCTGGGGCCGGCCGAATACATCGAGCTGTACCCGGGCGTGGAGATCGGGCGGCCGGGCAGCCTGGCCGGCAGCAACGGCGCCGTCGGCTCCGTCCTGGTCGACGCCCCGACGATGTCCTTCCGCCTCCCCCCGTCCTAACCCGCCCTCCCTCGCCGCCGGCTTTCCGCGCGATCATGAACTAACGGGCATGATCGACCGGCGTGTCGTGTCCGTGCCGCCCTGATCACTCCCGCAGCGCCCTGATCGTCAGCAGCGGACGTCTGTCTTGGCGCTGGCCCGGTCCGGCCACCAGCCGATGCCCCGGGTGCACAGCGACAAGGTGTTGGTCCCGTACGACCAGATCTCGGCCCGGCTCGTGTTGTAGAAACACTTGATGCCGTCGAGGTAGGGGTCGCTGGTCTCGACGGCGACGGCCGCGCACATGTCCCAGCTGCTGTGGCTGTTGCGCCAGGACTGCCAGACGAACAGGTAGCCCCAGTTCTTGCTGCATCCCTTGAACTGCTTGACCGAGGCGAAGGTCGCGCCGCCGATGACGACGTATGCCGTCGAGCCGATCTGGGTCACGCTGCTGCACGACGGATTGGTCTCGGCGTGGGCCGGGGACGCGATCGCCAGGGATGTCGGCGCGGCGAGGAGGACGGCCAGGAGGACCTGGGCGACTTTGCTTCGAAGAATCGACATAGACGAAATGTAGGGAGCCCGCATCCAGGCTCCCTACATTTCGTCTACACGATCATGACGGGGCGACGACGGAGTGGAACTGCTCCAGCGCCCAGTCGACCTCGTCGGCCGTGATGGTCAGCGGCGGCGCGAGCCGGATCGTCGAGCCGTGCGTGTCCTTGGCGAGGACGCCGCGCTCCATCAGCTGCACCGAAGCCTGCCGCCCGGTCATCAGCGCGGGATCGATGTCGACGCCGGCCCACAGGCCGCGGCCGCGTACTTCGGTGACTCCGTCGCCGATCAGCTTGGCGAGCCCGGTGTGCAACCGCTCGCCCAGCTCGCGGCTGCGCTCCTGGAACTCCCCGGTACGCAGCAGGTCGATCACGGCGATGCCGACCGCACAGGCCAGCGGGTTTCCGCCGAAGGTGGATCCGTGCTCGCCCGGCTTGAGGACGCCGAGGATGTCCTGGTTCGCCGCGACGGCGCTGACCGGGACGATGCCGCCGCCCAGCGCCTTGCCCATGATGTACATGTCGGGCACGACGGCTTCGGCGTCGCAGGCGAAGGTGTCCCCGGTACGCCCGAGGCCGCTCTGGATCTCGTCGGCGAGCATCAGCACGTTGTGCCGCGAGCACAGCTCCCGGACGCCCGGCAGGAAGCCGGCCGGGGGCACGAGGACGCCGGCCTCGCCCTGGATCGGCTCGACGAGGACGCCGACGGTGTTCTCGTCGATCGCCGCTTCGAGCGCCGCGAGGTCGCCGTACGGGACGAGCTGGAAACCGGGCGTGTAGGGCCCGAAGTCGTCACGTGCGTCGGGGTCGGTCGAGAACGACACGATCGTCGTCGTCCGCCCGTGGAAGTTGCCCTCCATCGCGATGATCTTCGCCTGCCCCGGGCGTACGCCCTTGACCAGGTAACCCCACTTGCGGGCGACCTTGATCGCGGTCTCCACCGCCTCCGCGCCGGTGTTCATCGGCAGGATCAGGTCCTTGCCGGTGAGGTCGGTCAGCTTGTGGCAGAACTCGGCGAACTGGTCGTGGATGAACGCCCGGCTCGTCAGCGTGACGCGGTCGAGCTGGGCGTGCGCGGCGGCGATCAGCGACGGATGCCGGTGGCCGAAGTTCAGCGCGGAGTAGCCCGCCAGGCAGTCGAGGTAGCGCTTGCCGTCGACGTCGGTCACCCAGGCGCCCTCGGCGTCGGCGATCACGACGGGCAGCGGGTGGTAGTTGTGCGCGGTCCAGCGCTCGGCCGCGGCGACGGCTTCCGGGGTCTTGCTCATGAACGCAGCTCCAGGGTGCAGCACTTGGGGCCGCCGCCGGCGAGCCGCAGCTCGCTGACGTCGACACCGACGGTCTTGTATCCAGCCTGCTGCAGAGCGGCGGTAAGTGCCACCGCCTGCACCGGGAGGACCACGGTTTCGCCGTCGCTGACCGCGTTGAGGCCGAGCACCTCGGCGTCGGCGACGGTCGCGATGACGGCGTTCGGGAACAGCTGACGGAGCACGGCCTGGCTGCCCGGCGAGAACGCCTCGGGCAGGTACGCCACGTTGACCGGCTTCCCGACTGACTGCACTCCTGGCTCTTCACGCGAGCGCTCATCACGACCGTGCGACAGCACGGCGAGAGCGGTGTCGAGGTGGTAGAACCGCGGGTCGACGAGCTGCAGCGTGATGACGGGACGGCCGAACAGCTCCTGCACCTCCGCGTGGGCGGCGTGCGAGGTGCGGAACCCGGTCCCGGCCAGGATGTAGTCGCCGGCGAGCAGGATGTCGCCTTCGCCCTCGTTGATCGCCTTCGCCTCGGTGACCTCGAAGCCCGCGCTCCGGAACCAGTCGGCGTACGCCGGGCCCTCGTCGGCGCGCTCGGCGTCGCGGAACTGCACGGCCAGCGCCTTGCCGTCGACGACGGTGCCGCCGTTGGCCGCGAACACCATGTCGGGCAGTCCGGGCAGCGGGTCGATCTCCTCGATCTGGTGGCCGAGGCTCTCGTAGACCCGCTTCAGCTCGGTCCACTGCGAGATCGCCAGGGCGGTGTCATAGGGGGCCGCCGGATCCATCCAGGGATTGATCCGGTAGGTGACCGCGAAGTGGGTCGGTCGGCACATCAGGTAACGGCGTGTCGGCATGCGAACCAAGGTAGGCCGGGTGAGCAGCGCAAACCAGGCGCGAAGGTTGCGTACGGCGCAACAACGTTGCGCACTTCGCACTGGACGCGGCGATTCGTAAACCTCAGAGCGAGTCCTGCCGGGGGTGTACGACCTGCCGGATGATCAGTTGGATGGCGGCGTACCCGGGGACGGAGATGAACACGCCCATCACGCCGAACATCGCGAACCCGATGAGGACCGAGACGATCGCCGCGAGGTTGGAGATCTGCACCGCCTGCCGCATGACCCGGGGATAGATCAACCAGTTCTCGAGCTGCTGGTAGACGACGAAGAAGATGATCGTGGCGACCGCGATGCCGAGCCCCCGGGACCCGAACGCGACCAGGGTGACGACCGTCGCGCCCAGGGTCGCCCCGATCTGCGGGATGAGGTCGCAGACCGCCACGACCAGGGCCAGCAGGAGGGCGTACGGGACGCTGACGATCCACAGGTAGATCAGTGCCGTGGTGCCGGCGACGAAGGCGATGCTCAACGATCCGACGAGGTAGCCGCCGACCTTGTCGAGGATCTGATCGGCGATGCCCGCGACGCGGTCCCGCCGGCTCAACGGGATCAGCTGGTACGCGCCGTCCCGGAGCCGGTCGAACCCGGCCAGGATGAAGAACATCAGGATGAAGGCGGTCACGAAATTGAAGACCCCGGCCGCGATGGTGGTGGCCCCGCCGAGCAGCCCGCCCAGCAGCAGGCTGATGTTCGACGGGGTGATCAGCTGTTCGGCCTTCGCGATGAGGTCTTCGTCCTGGGTCAGCTCCTCGACCCGTGGATCGTTCAGGACTTGCTGGATCCAGCCCGGCACGGCGTCGATGACCGAGCCGAGCTGGCTGACCGCGACCGGGATGAGCAGGGCGAGGAAGCCGCAGCCGAGCAGCACGAACCCGATGAACAGCAGGAACACGGCAAGTCCCCGGGACATGCCCCGGCGCATCATCCACTTCACGACCGGGTTGAAGCCGATGGCGAAGAAGCCGGCCGCGGCCACGATGGTGAGCACGGTTCCGGCCGCCTGGACCAGGTTCGCCGCGACCACCACCAGCAGCAGCGCGAGTCCTATCCAGAGCCCGATCTTGAACGGATGACCCGTCGCCGCCGCGGCCAGCGGTCGGGTCTGGTGAGGCGGCGGCGTCTCCGGCATACCCGTTCAACGACCAGTCGGTGCCCAAGATCTGCCGACGCGCCGCGCGGCAGACAAGGCACTGTTAACCATATTTACTGTTAGGACTTTTTCCTTTAAAGTTCATCTGCGTTCGTAGTTCCATCGATCTCTGCGGGCCATTGCCGGGGGAAACGGCGCGCGGAACTGATCTAGGAGAGTCACATGTACCGACGCATCCTGGCGGTCGCCGGGGCCGCGCTGCTGGCCGGCGCCGCCGTGCTAGTCGCGTCCACCTCCGCCTCGGCCGCGAACATCCTGCCCAACCCCGGTCTGGAGAGCGGATCCCTGAGCCCGTGGTCGTGCTCGGGGAATCTCGGCTCGGTCGTCACCACGCCCGTCCACAGTGGTAGCCGAGCCCTGCAGGGCGCGGCGTCCGCCTCGGACAACGCCAAGTGCACCCAGACGGTGGCGGTGCAGGCCAACACCGCGTACACGCTGACCGCGTGGGTGCGCGGCGGCGGCGGCTACGTCTACCTCGGCGTCACCGGCGGTAACCAGGTCTGGAACCCCTCCGCCGCAAGCACCTGGGTCCAGCTGTCCGTCGCGTACACCACCGGCGCCTCGCAGACCTCCCTGCAGATCTACGTGCAGGGCTGGTACGGCACCGGCAGCTACTACGCCGACGACTTCTCGCTCGACGGCCCCGGCGGCAACCCGTCGCCGAGCCCGACGACGTCGGCCCCGCCCGGCGTACCGGGGACTCCGGGCAATCTGCAGGTGACCGGCTCCACCGCGTCGAGCATCTCGTTGTCGTGGAGCGCCTCGTCCGGCACCGTCACCGGATACCGGGTCTACGAGGGCACCACCGTCCGCGCGACGGTCACCGGCACCTCCGCCACCGTCTCCGGCCTCGGCTCCTGCGCCAGCCACACGTACACCGTGGCGGCGTACAACAACTCCGGCGAGTCGGCGAAGTCGGGTTCGACCACCGGCAGCACCACCGGTTGCACGAGCACCGGTGCGATGGCCGCTCCGTACTACTACAACGGCTGGGGCAACCCGCCGTCGATCACCACTGTCATGTCGGCGACCGGGATCAAGCAGTTCACCATGGCGTTCATGCTCTCCGGTGGCGGCTGCACCCCGGCCTGGGACAGCTCCCGCCCGCTGACCGGCGGCGTCGACCAGCAGACCATCAACGCGGTCCGCGCGGCCGGCGGCGACGTCGAGATCTCCTTCGGCGGCTGGTCGGGCAACAAGCTCGGCCCGAACTGCTCCAGCGCGACCGCCCTGGCGGCGGCGTACCAGCAGGTCATCTCGGCGTACAACCTGAAGTACATCGACATCGACATCGAGAACAGCGACGAGTTCGAGAACGAGGCGGTGCAGGACCGGATCCTCGGCGCGCTGAAGATCGTCAAGCAGAACAACCCGGGCATCAAGACGATCGTCACCTTCGGCACCTCGACGACCGGCCCGACCTACTACGGCACGCGGCTGATCAACCAGGCGGCCGCGCTGGGCGCGAACATCGACGTCTTCACCATCATGCCGTTCGACTTCGGCGGCGGGGCCGACATGTACAACAACACCGTCAACGCGGCCAACGGTCTGAAGAACTCGCTCAAGACGGCGTTCGGCTGGACCGACGCCCAGGCGTACGCGCACATCGGCATCTCCGGCATGAACGGCTACTCCGACCAGTCCGAGATCACCACCACCGCGATCTGGACCAACATCCGGAACTGGGCCAACACCAACCACATCGCGCGGCTGGCGTTCTGGTCGGTCAACCGGGACCGTGGCTGTGCCGGCGGCGGCGTGCAGGAGTCCTGCTCCGGCATCGCGCAGTCCGATTGGGCGTTCACCGGCATCACGGCCGGGTTCACCGGCTGAGGCCCGGGAGCCGGCTGAGGCCCGGGAGCCGGCTGACCGCACTCCTGGCGGCTCAGCTCGAGCGCTTCCCCGGCCCGCCCATCCGGGCGGCGGTGGATCGGCTCACCGGGTGAAATCTGTTTGCTGTAAAGGCGACGGCGGGTGCGGAACCGGACGATGGGACCGCTTCCGCCGTCGCCATTTCCGTCCTCATAGGACGCGTAGAGCGTACGCAAACGCAGGTGGCGCACAGCATGCGAAGTACCGCCCGATAAGCAACGGTCCGATCGGGCACACCGGGATCAGGCGTCCGGCGGCAACTGACAGGTTCCCGTCTCATCGGCCGTAACGAGTGGGCGGCAGGTGACGATGATCCCCACACCGGGGACAGGCATCGAGGGGGTGCGATGACCACGGCTTCCGTATCCGCCGCATTGCGCGACGCGTCCGCGTCGACAGCCGCGGATGAGGTGCGCCGGCTCGCCGAGCGGCGGCGCATCTATGTGCGTACCCTTGTCGCCTGCGACGCCGTGGTGATCGCGGCCGCGATCTTCGGCGGCTACCTGGCGCGGTTCTCCACCGCGAGCCCGCCGCGCATCGACGTCCCGTATGGACTGATCGGCGTGGCGCTGGGCGCGGCCTGGCTTCTCTGGCTGCGGGCGGTGCGGTGCTACGACGAGCGGGTCCTCGGCTACGGCACCGACGAGTACCGCCGGGTCGCGGGCGCCAGCGCGCGGCTCGCGGGGACCGTGGCCATCCTCGGCTACATCGTCAACATCGGGGTCTCGCGCAGCTTCCTGGCCATCGCGTTCCTGATGGGCACGGTCGGGCTGATCACCGCCCGCTGGGTGGCCCGCAAGCGGCTGCACCGCGCGCGGTCCCGCGGCGCCGGCTGGTCGCACCGGGTCCTGGTGGTGGGCGACGCGGCCCACGTTCTGGAGCTGGTACGCCAATTGCGGCGTGAGCCCTATACGGGCTACCGGGTGGTCGGCGCGTGCATCCCGGACGGCCTGGTCGTTCCCCGGGCGGCCGGAGCGCCGCAGCAGCACCTCGGCGACGTGCCCGTGGTCGGCTCGTTCCGCAACATCGTGGAGGCGGCGACCGGGGCCCGGGCCGACACCATCGCGATCACCGGGTCGAACGAGCTGACCGCCTCCCGGCTGCGCCGCCTGGGCTGGCAGCTGGAGGGTTCCGGGATGGAACTCGTGGTGGCGCCGGCGCTGGTCGACGTGGCCGGGCCGCGGATTCACACCCGCCCGGTGGCCGGCCTGCCGTTGATCCACGTCGAGCAGCCCGACTTCGCCGGCGGCACCAAGATCGTGAAGAACGTGGTGGAGCGCATTCTCGCCATCGGTGGACTGCTGGCCGCCCTTCCGATCCTCGTCATCGTGGCGATCGCCATCAAGCTCGACACCAGGGGGCCGGTGCTGTTCCGGCAGCGCCGGGTCGGCCAGCACGGCATCGAGTTCGACGTCTTCAAGTTCCGCACGATGGTCGTCGACGCCGACCAGCTGGTGGAGAAGATGTCGGGCCTCAACGAGACCAACGGCCTGCTCTTCAAGATGCGTCACGATCCGCGGGTCACGCGGGTCGGCCGGATCCTGCGCAAGTACTCGCTGGACGAGTTGCCGCAGCTGGTCAACGTCGTCCGGGGCGACATGAGCCTGGTCGGGCCGCGGCCGCCGCTGCCCCGGGAGGTCGCCCAGTACGACGGGGACGTGGCGCGACGGCTGTTGGTCAAGCCGGGCATCACCGGGCTCTGGCAGGTCAGCGGGCGGTCCGATCTCTCCTGGGAGGACGGGATCCGGCTCGACCTGTACTACGTGGAGAACTGGTCGCTGACCTCCGACCTGTCGATCCTGTGGAAGACGGTCGGCGCCGTCGTCCGGTCGCGCGGTGCGTACTGACTCCTCCCGATAGTTAAACTACCGCCGGTAGTTAAGTTGGCTACCGGCCGGTAATGTCGCGGGCAGCTTTGCTTGCGACGAGGGAGGCAGACATGCGAGTAGCGATCGTCACCGGGGCGGCCCGGGGGATCGGTGCGGCGACGGCTCAGCGGCTGGCCGCCGACGGGATGAAGGTCGCGGTGGTGGACCTGGACGAGGATTCGTGCCAGGCGACCGTCGGCGAGATTCAGAAGAACGGCGGCGAAGCGGTCGCCGTCGGCGCCGACGTCAGCGACACCGACGCGGTGGCGGCGGCGGTCGACCGGGTGGCCGAGCAGCTGGGCACGCCGACGGTGCTGGTCAACAACGCCGGGGTCATCCGGGACAACCTGCTGTTCAAGATGACCGACTCCGACTGGGACAGCGTCATCTCCGTCCACCTGCGGGGCGCGTTCCTGATGACCCGGGCGGTGCAGGCGCACATGACCCAGGCCAAGTACGGCCGGATCGTGAACCTGTCGAGCACCTCGGCGCTGGGCAACCGCGGTCAGGCGAACTACGCCGCCGCGAAGGCCGGCCTCCAGGGCTTCACCAAGACGCTGGCGATCGAACTCGGCCCGTTCGGCGTCACCGCGAACGCCGTCGCGCCGGGCTTCATCGTCACGGAGATGACGGCGGCCACCGCCGCCCGGGTCGGCGTGGACTTCGAGCAGTTCCAGGCGGCCCGGGCCGCCGAGACCCCGGTACGCCGCGTCGGCTACCCGGCCGACATCGCGCACACGATCTCGTTCCTCGTCAGCGAGGGGGCCGGCTTCGTCACCGGCCAGGTCATCTACGTCGCCGGCGGCCCGCGCGGCTAGCGCCGTGCAGAAGAACGCGGCCCCCGACTCCGTTGTCGGGGGCCGCGTTCGCCGGTGGGACTGTTTCGGCGATGGGGCTAGAGCACGGCGGGACGGATGTCCACGTCGGCCAGGTTCACGAACATGATCCGGTGGCCGAACTGGATCTGGACGTACGTGGTCTCGCCACGGATCACCGTCCAGTCACCGGGGCTGGACCCGTCGAAGGTCACCGCGCGGTAGTACTCGCTGGGCAGGATGTTGCCCACGACGTACTTCTGCCCGGCGGCCAGGGTGTATCCGGTCAGCGGCGCGATGGCCTGCGCCGGTACGCCGGCCGGGTAGGCCGCCGCCTCCGGGTACGCCCGCCCGTAGACCGGGATGGTGGCCTTGCCCGCCTTCGGGGTCACGACGAAGCCGGTCGACCAGACGGCGGCCGGGTTCGACGGCGGGTTGTAGAACCAGCCCTTCTGGCCGAGGTACCAGATCGCCACCCAGTCGCCCTGCCGGTCGGCGATGGCGTACTGCTGGCCGGTCTCGACGCGTGCTCCATGGTCGGAGATGTGCATCGTGGCGGGCTTGGTGCCGTTCAGGTAGAAGTCGGTCAGCAGCGGAGCGGCGGCGGTCGGCGCCGTACGCAGCACGACCGAACCGGAGCCGTGCGGCGTGCACGGCACGCCCTTCTTCACGCAGCCGGTGAAGGCGGGCTGGTTGGTGGCGTAGTTCGGGTTGATGGTCACCATGCCGCCGACCGGGGTGGCGATGCCGTGGATCGGAGCCTTGAGCAGCTCCATGTAGTGCGCCCAGTCCCAGTAGGGGCCCGGGTCCCAGTGCATGCCGGCGACGTTGGCGGGGGTGATGCCGGGGACGTTGTCGTGGCCGATGATGTGCTGGCGGTCCAGCGGGATGCCCAGGCGCAGGGCCAGGTACCGGACCAGCTTCGACGAGGTGCGGTACATCGCCTCGGTGTACCAGGCGCCGTTCGCGGCGAAGCCCTCATGCTCGAGGCCGATCGACTTCGCGTTGACGTACCAGTTACCGGCGTGCCACGCCACGTCCTTGGCCTTGACGTGCTGCGCGATGTGGCCGTCGACCGAGCGGAGCGTGTAGTGCCAGCTCACGTAGGTCGGGTCCTGCACCAGGTTGATGACGCCCGGGTAGTAACCCTCGGTGTCGTGGATGACGATGTACTCGATCTTCTGCTGGGCCGGGCGGTTGCCCAGATCGTGGTTGCCGTAGTCGTTGCCCGGCAACTCCTGGTAGGGGGCTGGGATCCACTCGCAGTCCAGGCCGACCGGGCACTCCAGGCCGTCGGGCCGCGCCAGGTGCCGCAGGCCCAGGCCGTTCAGCCACTGCCGGTTCGGCGTGGTCGCGCGGGCCGACATGGCCAGCGCCTGGCCGTCGTCGGTGGTCCGGGCCGCGCCCTCGGCCAGGGTCGCGTACACCTCGTCCGCGAAGGCGGCCGCGGCGGTGTCGTCGGTCGCGCCGCTGTAGCGGGCCACCGCGCCGTACCATTCGGCCACGTCGCTGTCCGCGCCGGTCGGCGCGTTCAATTCCCGCTGGTACGCCGAGAGCAGGGCGGCGCCGCCACGGATGTTGGCCGCGACGTCGGTCCGCAGCTCCTCCTTGGACAGGCCGGTCGCCGCAGCGGCCGCGTCCAGGGTCTGCAGGGCGGCGGGGTCGGCACCGGCCTCAGCCGGCTGCTCGATCGGGGCCTTGACCGTCGTCCGCGAGTCGTCACCGCGCGAGTCCTCGGCGGGAGCGTCGGTCGCCTCGACCTCTCGGGGGAGCGACGTCACGTACGCGGCGTCGGTCAGGTGCATCGGGCCGAATCCGGCGCTGGTGCTCGGCAGGCCGCCGTTGACGTCCCAGCGGGACTCCAGATAGGAGACGGCGAGCAGGATGTCCGCCGGTACGCCGTATTCGGCGGCGGCGTCGGTGTAGACCTGTTGTCTGGTGGAGGCCGTGGTCTCGGCGGCCGCACCCGGGGTCGCGGCGAGTCCGCTCGCGACGAGGGTGAGTGCGCTCAACGAGGCCAGCAGCCGGAAACGGCGCTGTGGGGGTTGCATCGTGCCTCCGGCGGAAGATGGAGTGATCCTCTTCGGTCAATCTGGACCGGCCGGAGGGGAGAGTCAATCGTTTCGGGGTGCCGTGTTGTTAAATCTTTACGTATTTGCCTCCCCGAACGAGAAATCCTCACGGAGCGTACTCATTTGAGGAGATCGAAGCCTTGTTCGGCCAACTCGACCGCGTCCGGATAGACGGCGTCCGCCTTCTCCCCGTCGAGGACGCGCCCCACGTTGTGCTCGACGAGTCCACCGATCACGCCCATGATCTGCCGGGCGCGTACGCGGTCGAGCGGGGCCGGCGGATCCGCCTCGGCCAGGGCCTCCGCCAGCGTGTCGACCCTGGTCATCTCGTAGTGCAGGGCTCGCGCGAGCAGTGATGGCGTCCCCCGGATGAGGCGTTGGATCTGGACGAAGGAAGCGCTGTCGTTCAGGCCGGTGGCCGGATCCCGGTCGGCCAGCGCTTCGAGGAACTGCGCCCGCAGGGCCGCGACCGGCGTCTGCCCGGCCGGGCGGGCCTTGACGACGCGTGCGGGCTCGTCGATGTGGTCCTCGATCGGCATGAGGACGAGGTCTTCCTTGGTGGGGAAGTAGTTGTAGAGGGTCATCTTCGAGACGTCGGCCGCGGCCGCGATCTCGGCGGTGGACACGGCGTCGAAGCCGCGTTCCGCGAAGAGTTTCACCGCCGCCACCCACAGGCGTATGCCGGTCTCCTTCTTCTTGCGCTCCCGCAGGCTCATCTCCGCCACAAGGCTGGACTGTACCAGATATAAAAATGTACTCGGAAAAAGTATTGACTCGGTCAAAGTTTCTTGGGCATGCTTGCCCCATGCAGAAGGTGATGACGGAGAAGCAGAAGAAGATCGGGATGCTGCTGGGCCTCCTGACGATCGTCATGGCGGTGATCGACAACAACATCGTCTCGGCGGCGGTCGTCCCGATCGTGCGCGAACTCGACCCGGTGCACGGCGTCGACCGGCTGCCCTGGCTGATCAGCGCGTTCGCCCTCGCCGCGACGGCGATGCTGCCCCTCTACGGAAAGCTCTGCGACGTGTTCGGCGCCAAGATCGTCTACCTCGGCGCGGTGTTCACCTTCCTGGCCGGGTCGGCGCTCTGCGGAGCGGCCCAGAGCATGGGGCAGCTGATCGCGTTCCGGGCGCTCCAGGGTGCGGGCGCGGGTGGGCTGATGAGCGTGACCATGGTGGTGCTCGTGCAGCTCGCCGGCGGTCCGGGGTCGGCCCGGGGCCGGGTGGGCAACTTCGGCGGCATCGTGGCGGGAGCCGGCATGGCGGCCGGCCCGTTCCTCGGCGGCGTCCTGGCCGACCACGGCCAGTGGCGGTGGATCTTCTACCTCAACATCCCGATCGGTCTGCTGGTCCTGATCGCGTCGGCGCTGCTCCTGCGGCTGCCGAAGGGCCGCCCGCACCGCATCGACTTCCTGGGCGCCGGACTGGCCGCCGTGTTCGCGGTCGGGCTGCTGCTCATCAGCGAGTGGGGCGGCAAGGAGTACGCGTGGCGGTCGCCGCAGATCCTCGGTCTCGTCGGTGGAACCATCGCGTTGTTCGCCGCGTTCCTGTGGCGGCAGGCCAAGGCGGCCGAGCCGATTCTGCCGCTGAGCCTGTTCCGCAACGCCACGATCAGGGTCGGCTTCGCCATCCAGGGCGTCATCGGGCTGGCCATGATGGGCTCGATGGTCTACGTGATGGTCTACCTGCAGATCGTGCGAGGCGTTCCGGCCGCCCAGGCCGGCATGTATCTCGTGCCGATGGCGTTGGGGCTCACCGTCGTCGGCATCGTGACCGGCAAACTGACCGAGGCGGGGTTCTCCAGCAAACTGCTGTGCGTCTCGGGTACGGCGTTCGGCACGCTCGCCATCGGGGCGCTCGCCACCGTCGGGGCCGACACCAGCCTGTGGTTCATCCGAGGCGCCCTGTTCGTCCTCGGCATCGGCTTCGGACAGCTGCTCGGGCTGCTCATCGGGATCGTGCAGCAGGCCGCTCCGCGTACGCAGCTGGGGGTGGCCACGACCGCGATCCGGTTCTTCCAGAACCTCGGCGGAGCGCTGGGCGCGGCGCTGTTCGGTACGCTGCTCAGCCGCGGCTTCACCGCCCGGATGCCGGGGATGTCCACCTCGGAGATCGGCACGCTGACCGGATCCGTACGCACCGCCGCCGTGGACGCCTTCGTGGCGAGCATGGACCGCGTCTTCCTGGTGGCGGCCTGCTGCATGGCGGTGACGGTGATCCTCGCGCTCGTCCTGCGCATCCCGGCCACCGAAGACTCAGTGGCGCACGAGGCGCCGGCCGCGGAGCCCGTCCCCGCCTAGAGGTCGATGATGACCGTGTTCGGCCCGACGTTCACGCTCTCCACGAGCATATGAGTCCGGAACCGTCCAGTCTCGACAGTCGCGCCCCGCGCCCGCAGCGCCTCGACGAACGCCGTGAACAGCGGCTCGGCGACGGCGGCGGGCGCGGCCGCGCTCCAGCCCGGTCGCCGGCCGCGGCTCGTGTCGGCGTACAGGGTGAACTGACTGACCACCAGCAGCGGCGCGCCCAGGTCGGCGGCGGACTTCTCGTCGGGCAGGATGCGCAGCTCATGCACCTTGCGCGCCATCGTGGCGGCGGTCGTGCCGGTGTCGGCGTGGGTCACGCCGAGCAGGACGAGGAGGCCGTCGGAGATCTTGCCGACGACTTCGCCGTCGACCGTCACGCTCGCCCGGGAGACCGTCTGTACCACTGCCCGCATCGTCCCAGCGTGCCATGACGCACGCTGGGACGAAACGGCGGGACGGCGCGCGGCTCAGCGAATGGTCGCCCGGCGCAGGACGCGTGCGCCGGCGAGCAACGCCACCCCGACGGCGAGCAGGAGCGCCCCGATCAGCATGATGCTGCCGGTACGCGTACCCGTGGTGGGCAGGGCCGAGGCGCTGGGCGACGCCGCGGTCGGCGAGGCCGACGTCGCCGACGGCGAGGCCGACGGTGAAGCAGGCGACGCCGAAGGTGACTCGGACTTGCTGTGCGAAGGCCGCGGCGAAGGTGAATACGTCGAGGCGGATGGAGTCGCCGACGGCGACTTGGATTTACTGCGGGTCGGCGACGGCGAATGGGAGTGATCCCCGTAACCGCTGCCGGTGTAGCCGGTTTGAACGGCCGGTACCGCGCCGGCGGTGCCGGCGGCGAGGGTCGCGATGCCGCTGACGAGAGCCGTCAGGGCGAACGTGGCCAGGGCCGCGCCCATGGCGCGGCGGAGACGCGAAGTCGATTCCACCATGTCCGGGAAACAGGCACTCGGACCTGATCGTGACGCCCTATATAGGTGAACGTAAGTGTTCTGTCAATCTTCTGACAGTCTGTCCACAAGAGGCATAAGCTGCCGGAAATGCCCGAATTTGCGGGCTTTTCGGGATTGTCAGCCGAGCACCGCCGGGTCGATGCCCACCTCTTTCGCGGTGGCCATCCGGACCCAGTCGGTCGCCTGCTTGCGGGACAAGACCTTGTCGTGGACGGTGAGCTGCACCGCCAGCCCGTCCACCATGGCGTTGATCCGCCAGGCCGCCCCGGCCGGGTCGTCGCAGGTGAACGAGCCGTCTTCGGCGCCCGCCGCGATGACCGCGGTCAACGCCTCCTTCCAGCGCAGATCCATGCGCCGGGAGACCTTCTCCAACTCCGGTACGCGCATCGCCTCGGACCAGCCGTCGATCCAGATCGCCCAGGACTTCGAGCGGCCGGTCGGCGCGAGGTGGCGCAGCAGTTTGGCGAGCTTCTCCGGCGGGCTGGCCTTGGATTCGATCACCGCCTGCATCCGGGCCAGATCCTGCTCGGCGACGTACGCGAAGGCCTGGGTGAGCATCGCGTCCTTGCTCGGGAAGTGGTAGTAGACCAGCGACGGGCTGACGCCGGCGGCCGCCGCGACATCAGCCGTACGCGTGCGGGCGAAGCCGCGTTCCACGATGACGTCTGCCGCGATGCGCAGCAGGGCGTCAAGCCGGAGTTCGGCGGAACGGCGTGTCACGGTGCCTACGGTATGGCATCTGGAGTGGACGTGGGGGTCACCGCGTTCGCCGCGTCATCGTCGCAGCCAGCACCGTCGCGGTCGCCACGAGCGAGGTCGCCGTGACGGCGGCGGCGATCAGCCCACCGCCGCGGGCGGCGACCAGACCGGCGAGGCCGGCCCCGGCGGAGTAGCCGACGAACACAGCCGTCCCCGTCCAGGTGAACGCCTCGGTACGCCGGGCGGGCGGAGCGAGCGACGTCACGAGCCCCATCTCCACCGCGGTCATGGGCGCGATCACCAATCCGCCGAGGGCCAGGATCGCGCCGAGGCTCGGCAGGCCGGTGCTGAGGCAGATCAGCGCGAATCCCGTCGTGTTCAGGGCGGCGAGCAGCAAGAGCAGACGCCAACGGGACATCGTCGGGTTCGCCCCGGCGAACCAGAGGCCGCCCAGAATCGACCCGGCGCTCCACGCGGCGATCACCGCGCCCGCCCCGGCCGGGCTGCCCTGGGCGGCGGCGTACGCCGGGATCGCGACCTCCATGAGGCCGTAGGCCGCCGCCTCCAAGGCCGCCACGGCGAGCAGGATGGTGAGCGCGATCGTCAGCAGGCGTGGTCGTTCGCTGACTCGCGATTCAGCGTCGGACGCGTCGACGCGATATCGGGCGGCGGGCGCCCCGGCGAGGCCGACGGCACCGGCGGCCGACATCGTGGCCGTCATCGCGACGGCGGCGTACGGCCCGGCGATCGTGCTGACGACGGCGATCAGGGCCGGTCCGAGGACGTAGGTCAGCTCCGAACAGACCGCGTCGAGGGCGTACGCAGTGCTCGCGTGGTTCGGGGCGAGCCGAGGCAGCACCACTCGGGTGACGGCGGACACCGGTGGGTTCGCAGCCCCGGCGGCGGCCGCGACGGCGAGGACCACGCCGACCGGAGCGTCTCCGGCCAGCACCGTGATCAACGCCCCGAGCAGGAGCGCGTTGGTGATCCCACTGGCGGCCAGCACGGTCGGGGCGTACCCACGGTCGGCCAGCCGGCCGAGCCAGGGCGCGGTCAGCGCGGTCGCCGCCGAGTTGACCGCGGTCGCCAGGCCGGCGACGGCGTACGACCCGGTGCCGTGGTGCACGGCGAGCACGAACACCAGCGTCGACATCCCATAGGGCAGGCGGCCCACGAGGGACGGAATCGTGACCCGGGTGACGCCCGGTACGCCGAAGAGCGCACGGTATCGCCGCGCTGCGGTGACCACGGCGAGACCAGACATCCGGCCAGCCTACCCTGACTGACGCATCAGTCAGTTTCGGAGACGCGTCGCCTTTAGGGCGAGGTGGAGCTGGAGGCGCTGCAGCCCGTCACGCAGGTCGGCGCGGCAGAGTTCGGCCGCCCGGGACAGCCGGTAGTACAACGTCGTGCGGTGAATGCGCAGCTGCGCCGCGGTCGCGGCGGCGTCCCCGGCCAGGTCCAGGTACGCCTCCAGCGTGGCGGCCAGGTCGGCCGGCAGCCGGTCGACGCCGGGATGCAGCTCGGACGCGGTGAGACCGGCGGCGACCAGGACGCGATAGACGCCGAGCTGCGACCACATGGCCACCCGCGAATGCTGCGGATCACGGTTACGCAGTCGATCCGGGCCGCCGGAAGCCCGCGTAACCGTGATCTGCCGGGCATCGGCGGCCTGGGTGACGGACTGGTGCACGTCGGCCAGCCGGGCCACGGAGTCGCCGACGCCGACGACCGAGCCGGCCTGCTCGGCGAGATGGGCCGCGGCGTCGGCGGGGGAGACCGAGCCCGACCGCAGCAACAACAGACCCTGGGTCGGGCGTACCAGGTGGACGGCGTATCGGTGGCCGCAGTAGCGACGGGTGGCGACGAGCGCCTGCTCCACGGCGGCCGCCGACTCCGCCGTGGGGTCGACGGAGACGACCAGAGCGGTGCACGGCCCGTCCGACTCCAGCATGTCGGCGCCGACGATCTTGGTCGCGGCGTCCGCCCGGACCGCGGGATCGTCGGCCAGCAGCCCGCGTACGGCGTCGGCCTCGCGCCGGGCGGTCAGCTCACCGAGCAGGTTCACCCGGTACAACGCCAGCGCCAGATCCTCGGCGAGCCCGACCGCCCGGCTCACGTCGGCGGCCGACAGCGCCGGGGAGTCGACGAACCAGACGAAGCCCAGCAGCAGGTCGCTGTGCCACACCGGTACGCACACCCGCGGCAGCAGCCCGAGGGTGGGCTCGGCCGGAGTGCGTACGGGGTGGCGGGCGCGCGTGATCTCGAAGCGCGCGAAGAACCCGATCACCTCCGAGGTGGTGCTCCGGCGCAGGATGGAGTTCCGGCGTACGTCGTCGAGCGGTTCGGCCTGCGCGGAGTAGCAGACCACCCGTTGCCGCCGATCCTCGACCAGGACCGGGCGGCCCATCCGGTCGGCGATCCGGTCCACGAGCAGCTGCAGTTCGTCGCGCATGCGACAAGTGTAGGAACTGGCGTAGCAGCTATTCGACGTGTGATGGAAGACCTGGCGGGCGGCCGAGCATAGGGTCGAAGGCGTGAGAGTGACGGTGATCGGGGCCGGCATCGTGGGCGCCGCCTGCGCGTACGCCTGCGCCCAGCGGGGGCTGCGGGTCACCGTCGTCGATCGGGGTGGCCTCGTCGCGGGCACCACCGGCTCCGGCGAGGGCAACATCCTCGTCTCCGACAAGGAACCCGGCCCGGAGCTGGACCTCGCGCTGCGCTCCAACGCCCTCTGGCGGGAGTGGGAAGCCGACCTCGACCGCCACATCGACGGTGGCATCCAGCTCGAACGCAAAGGCGGGCTCATCGTCACGCGTACCAGCCGGGGCCTGCGGGCCCTGGCCGAGACGGCGGGCGAGCTGGTCGACGAGCGGGCGGTCCGGGATCTGGAGCCGCACCTGGCCGCGGACATCCTGGGCGGCGCGTTCTTCCCGCAGGACATGCAGGTCCAGCCCGCGCGGGCGGCGGCGGCCATGCTCGCCGGAGCGCGCGAGCTGGGCGCGACGCTCCGGTTGCGCACGGAGGTACGCGACCTGCCCGCGGACGCCGACGCCGTGATCAACGCGACCGGGGCCTGGGCGGCCCAGTTCGGCATCGCCCTGCCGGTCGAACCGCGGCGAGGGTTCATCCTGGTCACCGAGCCGTTGCCGGTGCTGATCCGGCACAAGGTCTACTCGGCCGAGTACCTGGAGAACGTGGCCAGTGGCGACGCCGGCCTGCAGACCTCGACCGTCGTCGAGGGCACCCCCGGCGGCCCGGTGCTGATCGGGGCGACCCGGGAACGCGTCGGCTTCGACAGCACTCCCAGCCGGGAGGCGTTGCGCAAACTGGCGGCTGGAGCGGCCGCGCTGTTCCCCTTCCTGGCCGACGTCCGGGTCATGCGGAGCTATCACGGCTTCCGGCCGTACTCCGCCGACCACCTGCCGATCATCGGACCCGACCCGGTGACCGACCGGCTGTGGCACGCGCACGGGCACGAAGGGGCCGGCATCGGCCTCGCCCCGGCCACCGGCGACCTCATCGCCGACCTGCTCACCGGGGCTACGCCGGCGCTCGATCCCGCGCCTTTCTCGCCCGCGCGATTCTCGGAGGTGACCGCGTGAGCGTGTTCTGCGGCATCGGGGTGTGCCAGGCGTGCGTGGCACCGGACGGGACACGCCCCTGCCTCGCGACCTCGCCCGGTTCTTCGCAAGATCCGCAGCAGATCACGGATCTGGGTCGAATCTTGGTCCAAGATTCGACCGAGATCCCTGATCCAGCGCTAACGGAGGCGCCAACGGAGGCGGAGCTTGTGGTGGTGGGGGCGGGGCCGGCCGGCCTGAGCGCCGCCCTGGCGGCGGCCGAGCACGGGGTGAACGTGCTGGTGGTGGATCGCGGCGGGAAGCCGGGTGGGCAGTACCTCCGCCAGTCCACAGTGCGCGAGACCACCCCGCCGGAGCTGATCCAGCGGGCCGAGCGGCACGAGAACATCCGTTTCCTGCTGCGGCACGAGATCTGGCGCGCGACGCCGAGCCGGGCAAGCTCTCGGCTGAGCCGCCAGGAGTGCGGTCAGTCTCTGGAGGTCGCCGACGTCGACGGCCGAATCACCAGAAGTCTGGTGCCGGGCGCGATCGTCCTCGCGACCGGGGCGTACGACCGGGTCGTGCCGTTCCCCGGCTGGGAGTCGCCCGGCGTGGTCACCGTCGGCGGAGCCCAGGCCCAACTCAAGGGACTGGGGATCACGGTCGGGCGGCGGGTGCTGGTGACGGGCACCGGCCCGCTGCTGCTCTCGCTCGCCCTCTCGCTCGCCGAGGCGGGCGTCGACGTGGTCGCGGTCGCCGATCCGGTCCGGCCCCGCGCCTGGTTGCGTCATTTCTCCACAGTGGTACGCGCACCGCGCAAGCTCTGGCAGGCGGCCGCGTACCGGGGGCGGTTGTGGCGTCACCGAGTGCCGGTGTGGTCGGGCTGGGAAGTGCGAGAGATCACTTCCGACCGGGATGTCATGATCGCGAAACTCGGATGTGGCACAAAGGAACGTACGGAGATCGTCGACACGATCGCCGTCGGCCACGGCTTCACCCCACAGGTGGAGCTGGCAAGCGCGCTGGGCTGCGCACTCCTCGTCGACCCGAGGGATGGCAACCCGATCGCGCAGGTGGACGCCGACCTGCGGACCTCGCGGGCGGGCGTCTTCGCGGCGGGTGAGCTAACCGGGGTGGGCGGCGCGGACGCCGCGTACGCCACCGGCGCTTTGGCGGGGCTCGCCGCCGCACGCCACCTGGGGCGCCTCGACGAAACGGCGTACCAGGTGGCCTCGAAACCCTGGCGTCGGCGGGCCGCCGCCGCA
>JABFYB010000226.1 GCA_013361475.1 Hamadaea sp. | reverse complement strand
TCGACGATTTCGCCTTCGATGACTTCGTCGGTCTCCGTGGGCTGGGCTGCCTTGGGTGTGCGTTGGACACGCACCTGGCGCGGGCCGAACAGGTCGCCCGCCACGTTGGACGGAACGCGCTTCTCGGTCATGCCTTGGGCGCGCCGGGCGGCGAACTTGCGGATCGGCGGGATCAACAGCAGCGCGCCGATGAGGCCGGTGAGGAATCCGGGCACGAACAGCAGCAACGCGCCGACCGCGCCGGCAATGCCGTCGGCGGCTTGGGGTCCGACCGGGCTGTTGCTGCGGGCTGCTTCGCGTACTCGCCGCCAGCCGCGCTTGCCCTCGCGCGCGAGGGCGAACATGCCGGCCGCGCTCAGCAGCAGCACCGCGAACAGCGCCCAGCCGAAGCCGATGAGCTGAGCCACCCCTACGAAGACGGCGATCTCGACGATCGCCAGGATCAGCACCGCCAGCGGCACGAAACGCCACCGAGACCGCACTGCCACCTCCAGACCCGCGCCAACCTCCGTGTGTTGGCGCTACAAGCCTACCCGCGCGACCGACGGCGAACGACGACAGCACCGGCCAGCACGGCGATCGCGATCACACTCAGCACCAGCTCGGGCCAGTACGCCAGCCGCGTGGCCAAGGTCGTCCCGGTGCCCTCGTGGAGCTGCCGAACCTGGACGTCCCGGGTGAAGAAGCCGGTGGACTGGTGCACGTCGCCGGAGGCGTCGACGAAACCGGAGATCCCGACGGTCGACGACATCAGCGATTCCCGGCCGTGCTCGACGGCGCGCAGCCGGACCATGGCCAGCTGCTGCCGGGCCTCGTCGACGTTGAAGGTGGCGTTGTTGGTCTGCACCACCAGCAGGCCCGCGCCGTCGGTCACCGTGTCGCGCACCAGCCCGTCGTACGCGATCTCGAAGCAGATGACGTCGCCGACTGTGGCCGGCCCCATGGTCAGTACGCCGGAGGCGCTCCCGGGCTGGAAGTCCGACCGGAGCAGACCGGCCTTGTCGGTGACGATCTTCGCGATCGGTTCGATCCACTTGCGCAGCGGCATGTACTCCGCGAACGGCACCGGATGCTGCTTGGTGTACCGGGCGGTGACGCCCTGGCCGGACTCCCAGACCAGGCCGACGTTGTAGACCTGACCCTCCTGTTGACCGTTGAGCACCGAGCCCACCAGGATCGGTACGCCGATCGCCCGCGCGGCCCGGTCGATGGCGTCGGCGGCGTCGGCGTTGCGCAGCGGGTCGATGTCGGAGGAGTTCTCCGGCCAGATCACCAGATCCGGCTTGGCTTGCTTGCCTGCGGCGACGTCGGCGGCGAGCTGCTCGGTCGCGGTGACGTGGTTGTCGAGGACCGCCCGGCGCTGGGCGTTGAAATCCAGCCCCATCCGCGGCACGTTGCCCTGCACGATCGCGACGGTGACCGTCGGGCCGTCCGGGGTGGACAGCGGGACGGCGTACCCGATGACGGTCAGGGCGGCCGCGCCGAGCGCCAGGCTCGCCGCTACCAGCCACCGCTTCGGCTTCCCCAGGCGCGCCGGCTCGGGCGTCGCCGCCGGGATGGGCGCTGGATCAGGGTTCTGGGTCGAATCTTGATCGAAGATTCGACCGTCATCCCTGATCCAGCCCGAACCGAGCGGGTCGGCCGAGACATCCACCGTGGTCGGGGGTGCGGCGAGCAGGCGGGAGAAGGCGCGAGTCACGGCGAGCAGGAGAAGGCCGCCGGTGACTGCGACGACGAAGGTGACCAGCGGTGCGCCGCCGAGCGCGGCGAGGCGCAGCGTCGGAGCGTCGGCCTGGCTGAACGCCAGCCGTCCCCAGGGGAACCCGCCGAACGGGGTCCGGCCCCGCAGCGCCTCCTGCCCGACCCAGAGCACGCCGATGATCAGCGGCCAGCTCCACCGCCAGCGGTCCACGACCGGGCTCACCACGGCCAGGGCCAGCCCCTGCAGGGCGAAGTACGCCGCCTGCAGGCCGACCAGCAGCAGCCACGGCCACGGGCCGACGTGCGTACTGGTCCAGGACAGCAGCGGGGCGAAGAACACGACACCGGTGATGAAGCCGAACAAAGCCCCCGTACGCGGTCGCCGCCGGTGCACCGCCAGCGCAGCCGCCGCCACGCCGAACGGGGCGAGCCACCACACGCTGTAGGACGGGAACGACAGCAGCAGCGCCGCTCCGGCGACCACGGAGAGCAGCAGCCCGGCCCAGTACGGCACCGGCTTGCCGGCGGGCGTGGGCTCGGGCGCGGCCACCTCGGTCGGCGGGGCGTCAGGCGGGGCAACGGCTGCGGTCACGGCGCAAACCCTACCGCGCAGGGCTGCGCTGCCTACTGGGAAGCGGGCTTCTCCGCCTCCAGCATGACCGCCCCGTCGACGTCGTCGACCGAGAACAGGGTGCCGGGCGGGTAGCTGGCCAGCATCGCCGGGGGAAGCTGCACGGTGCCGTCCCCGGCGACGACCGCGAACTCCCGCCCGCCGCGGCCCTCCGCACCGACGCGGCCGTCGCGGATCGTGACGACCCGTCCGAACGCCTCGCCGACCGCCATGTCGTGGGTGACCGCGACGATCGTGGTGCCGCGTTCGGCGTTGACCCGGTCGAGCGCCGCCAGCACCTCGTCCCGCGCCGCCGGGTCGAGACGGCTGGTGGGTTCGTCCACCAGCAGCAAGCCCGGTGACGCGGCCAGGCCGACGGCCAGCGCCGCCCGCTGCTGCGCCCCCGGCGGCAACTGGTCGATCCGCCGGTCGCCGTAGCCGAGGAGCCCGACCAGGGCCGCGACCGACTCGGCCGGTTCGACGTCGGCTGGGCGTACCTTGCGGACGCGGCGCTGGGCGAGCCAGATGTTGTCCTCCAGCGTCGCGTACGGCAGCAGGTTGCGCGTCGCGCCCTGCAGCACCACCCCGAGGTCGGTGCCCCGCAGCCGGGCCAACTCGCCGTCGGTGAGCTTGCCGATGTCGGTCTGTCCCAGGTGGACGCGGCCGGCGCTGGGCCGCATCAGCCCGGCCAGCAGCGCGATCAGCGTCGACTTGCCCGATCCGCTCGGGCCGACCAGGGCGACCTTCTCCCCCGGCGCGATCTCCAGGTCCACCCCGGCCAGGGCGACGACGTCGCCACCCTCGGCCCGGTAGATCTGCACCACCCGACGGCAGATCACGGCCATTCCGTTCACCGGGGCTCCCCTTCCACCGCCCGCCGCAGCACGGTGGCCACGACGAGGCTCGTCAGCAACAGAATCACGACCTGCCCGAGCAGGGCCGCCGCGAGCAGTCCGGGCCGCACCGGCAGCAGCGGGGTGGCCGGCGCGAAGCCCTCGTCGGCCACCATCGGCACCACCGCCCGGGCCGTACGCCACGCCAGCGCCGCGACGAGGGCGCCGATCAGCGCCGCCGCCACCACGAGGACGGCGTACCCGCCGGCGACCTGGCGCGGCACCGACCGCGACCGCATGCCCTGGATGCGCAGCGCCCGCATGACCCGGCCGATCTCGTCGTGCTCCGCCGCGCCGACCACCAGTACGCCGGTCACCCCGAGCACCACCGCCGCCAGACACGCCACGAGGTAGAACCGCAACGCCAGCGCCGGCCCGGACGAGTCGAGCCGGTCGGCCACCTGATCCGCGGTCATCGTCGCCAGCGGCGTCAGCCCTTGCACCCGCAGTCCTGACCGGATCAGCTCCGGCGTGCCCTCGGCGAGCCAGACCTGCGCCTGGCGTACCGGGGTGGCGGCGGGCAGCCCGCCGAGGTCGATCAAACCGCCGGAGGTCCCGAGCCGGGGCAGCACCGCGACCTGGGCGACCTCGGTCACCGCCACCGAGTCCGCGCCGGCGGCGACCCGATCCGGCGGCGGCTGCGTCACGATGATCGGCAGCGGCCCGGAGCCGGACGCCGTCAGCGAAGCACACGCCTGGTCCTGGGACACCTGCGCGTCGGCGCTCCAGTAGCCGACGTGGCAGAACCGCCCGGCGTCGACGGCCAGCACCCGGAACCGTTTGTCCGGCAGCATCGCCACCGCCATCGCGTACCGGCCGGACGGGTCGGCGTCGTGGACGGCGTTACGCAGGTCTCCCGCGGTCGTGGTAGGCAGGCTCCAGACCTCGGCCGCGCCGACGTCCAACTGGGCGCGTTCGGCTCGCGCCCACGCCCCGGCGGTGGTGGCCGCGACGGCGAACCCGCCGGTGCCGAACAGCACCACCAGCAGGGCCAGCAGCCGCGAATGCGTCGGCCGCCGGGCGATGACGAACGCGGCCATGGCCCGGTTGACGCGGCCGCGCCGCAAGCCCCAGCGGCCCAGGCGTTCGGCGATCGGCCCGGTCACGCGCCGGGCCACCAGTCCGGCGGCGACCGCGATCAGCAGTGGAGCCAGCAGCGCCAGTCCGCCCGGCTGGTCCTCGGCGGTGATCTGGTACCCGGCCGCGACCGCCGCGAGGACCGCGCATACCTCGGCCAGTCCGATCAGGACCGTGTGCGCACGGGCGGGCGTACCGCGCAACTGGGCGGCGATCGGTCCCCGGCTGGCCTGCGCCACGGCTGTCCCGGCAAGCGCGGCCACCGTCACGATCGCCGCCCCCACCGTCGCGGCGACTCCCCAGGTCAGGCGCGGTCCGTCGCCGCCCGGCAGCGTCCACGCCCCGAGGAGGCGTACGCCGAACCACCCGGCGGCCAGCCCGATCGGCGCCGCGGCCAGCGCCGGCAGCAGCGTCTCGGCCGCCGACAGCCACCATCGCGTGAACCCCGGTACGCCCCGCAGCCCGGCCAGTCCGCTCTCCGTACGCCGACGCACCGTGCTGGAGCTGACCGCGAGATACAGCACCACCATGGTCAGCAGCAGCAACGGAACCGCCGCGACCTGCACCGACCGGTCGAGTCCGGCGCGTTCGGCGGCGATGCGGTCCAGCAGGTCCGGCAGCGCGGTGCTGACGTCGTAGCCGTTCTCCTCGGCCAGCGTCTCCTCTTCGGCGGCCAGCGCCCGCAGCCCGGCGTCGTCGGTGAAGTCCACCCCGTCGGCGATCAGGTCGGTGGTCTGGAACGCGGTGCCGAACGGGGTCGCGCCGACGGTTTCCAGCGTCGCGAACACGGCCGGCACGTTCTCCTCGGGCTCCTCATCCGGCTGCGGCACGCCGGTGAACGACCGCCCCGCCCCGTACGCGCCGGTCAGGTCGCCGATGGCGTACACGCCGACGACGGTCAGCCGGATCGGGTCGCCGTCGGCCCGGAATCCGCCCTGCGACAGGGTTCCGGCGGCGAACCCGGTCTCCGAGCCCGGCCGCAGCCCGGCCGACTGGGGCACGATCGCCTCGCCGGCTCCGGCGATGCAGCGGCCCGACAGCATGCGCACGTGCGCGCACACCCCCGACCGGTACGCCAGCCACACCGACTTGCCCGGAGAAGTGTCCGAGCCGCCCAGTTGCCCGCCCACGAGCAGGCCGCCGACGGTGGTGAAGCCGGGCTGATACGGCAGTTGCGGGGCGAGCTTGTCGGCCGCGGGTGGAGCCGGACGGCCCGGGAAGCCGCCTGGCGTCAGCAGGATCGTGCGGGCGATCGACAACTCCTGCGGCGCGGCGTCGGCGACCTGCGCCGCGGTCACCGCCCGCGCCGCCGCCCCCGTGTACAGCGGCACCGCGGCCGCCGCCGCCGAGGCGATCACCGACAGGGCCAGCACCAGCAGCGCGGTGCCACGCCGACGGCGCAGCATCACCCGGACGATCCGGATCATCGACCTTCCTCCCCGTCCGACACCAACGCCCCGCCGCCGTCGCCGCCGTCTCGCGCCAACACCCCGCCGTC
>JABFYB010000454.1 GCA_013361475.1 Hamadaea sp. | reverse complement strand
ACGGCGAGCACGAAGCCGTCGTGCCCCTTCACGCCGACCGTCTGCACCGCTGTCGCGGCGAGGCGGGGCTCCGCGGCGATCAGCTCGGTGAATCGGCGTACGCCGACGACCCGGGGATCGTCCTCGGTCGGGTCGGTGACGGCGCCCTCGCGGACCACGTTGTCGCCGACGATGACGCTGCCGGGCCGGGTGAGCTTGAGCGACCACGCCAGATAGTCGGGATTGGACGGCTTGTCGGCGTCGATGAACACGAGGTCGAACGGGCCGGCGCCCTCGGCTTCCAGCGTGGGCAGCGTCTCCAGGGCCTTGCCGATCCGGATGTCGACGAGATGCCCGACGCCGGCCCGTTCGACGTTGGCCCCGGCGACGGCCGCGGCGTGCTCGTCGACCTCCAGCGTCACGAGGCGACCGTCGTCCGGGAGGGCGCGGGCGAGCCAGATCGTGCTGTAGCCGCCGAGCGTGCCGATTTCGAGAATGGTCCGCGCGCCTTGGATCCGGGCCAGCAGGTTCAGCAGTTTCCCCTGGTTGGGCGCCACCTGAAGGGGGCTCAGACCGGCCGCGTCGCTGTCTTCGATCGCGGCGGCCAGCGCGGAGTCCTCTTTCACGAGCAGATCCGCGAAGTAGCCGTCGACCGCAGTCCAGGTGCTCTGCATCATGCGGGTTCCTTCCGGAGACTGAGCAGCGTCGAGGACGTTACCACTGGTCGTCGCCGAGGAGACGCAGCTGGAAGCCCGTGTTCTGAGGGAAACTCGACGGCCCGCCGCCGGAGGCAGCGGGCCGTGGTGTCGTCGGACCGGATCAGCTCTTCTGCTCGTCCAGGAAGTCGATGGCGACGGCGGCGAACAGCGGCGACTGGAACAGGTTGTAGTGCGTCAGGCCGGGCAGGATCGCCAGCGCGTGCCCGCCTGCGGGGCGGCCCTCGGCCATCCAGCCGCCGTCGCGCTGCCCGCCGTCGAGCAGGCCGAAGACCTCGACGTAGTGGCTCGGGGGAGCCATGTCGGCGTCGGCCGCGACGACGAGGGTGGGCACCTGGATGGCGCGCACCTCCTCGGTGAAGTCGAAGTCCTTCGCCATCGCCGCGCCGATCTTGTCGAGCAGGCGCGGGAAGTCCTCGGGGCGCGGGGCGACCCGCTGGTAGAGCTGGTACATCGGGGTGTCCTTCATGAACTCGGCCGCCGCCGCGCTGACCTGCCCCTGCTGGCCGAGCATCTCCGGGTAGATCGCGCTGCGCTTGATGTTCGCCGAGGCGGCGACGAGACGGCCGATCTTCTCCGGGTGGCGGAACCCGACGTGCCACGCGACACCGCCGCCGAGCGAGTAACCCACCACGTCGGGCCGGTCCAGGCCCAGGTGGTCGATCAGCGCGGCGATGTCGTCGGCCATCAGCGCCACGTCCAGCGGCCGGTCGATGTCGGCGGTCCGCCCGTGGCCCTGCAGGTCCACCAGGATCACCTGGTGGTGATCGGCGAACGGAGCCAGGGCCGGGCCGAACATCTCGCCGGACCCGAGCCCGCCGTGCAGCAGGATCAGCGGGCGGCCCTCGCCGTAGGTCTCGTAGTACAGGTTGATCCCGTTGACCTCGGCGTACTGGCCGGTGCCCGCGGTTTCGGTGGTCCAGGTGGTCATGATCGGCTCCTTGAGGATTCCTTCAATGTCATCTGACACCACCTATGACGGTCTCGGCCGGCGAAACTCATCGCGCCCCGGGAAGAATTTTTCGCCGGGCCCCACGATAGGTTGATCATCATGGTGGGCACGGTCGCGCAACTCTGGCGTTATCCGATCAAGTCGATGCTGGGGGAGCAGGTCAGCGAGGCGGAGGTGACCGAGCGTGGGCTGGCCGGCGACCGTCGCTGGGCCATCGTCGACCAAGTCACCGGCAAGATCGCCAGCGCGAAGACCCCCCGCTTGTGGCGGGCGCTGCTCACGTGCCGGGGGACGGCCGGGCCGGACGGCGCGCTGATCCTCGGGCCGGGCGGTCGCCCGCTGGACGACGCCGGACTGGCCGAGCTGGTCGGGCGGCCGGTGCGCCTGGCCGACACGCCCCCGCCCGGGGCGTCGCTGGATCGGTCGAAACCGGATCAGGTGCTGGCACAAGGGCTCGACGCCGAGGTCGACGCCGACGTCGTCCACTTCGGCTCAGCCGCACCCGCCGGCACCTTCTTCGACTTCGCGCCGATTCACGTGCTCACGACGTCGACCCTGCGGAGCGTCGCTGCGCTGAGTCCGCGTACGGCGATCGAGGTCGAGCGCTATCGGCCCAACCTGGTCGTGGACACGCCCGGACCCGGCTTTCCCGAGCACGCCTGGGTGGGTGGAGACCTGCGGTTCGGCGACGAGGTGGTGCTGCGCGTCATCGCTTCCACACCGCGCTGCGCCATCCCGACGCTCGCCCATGGCGAGTTGCCCCGCGACATCTCCGCGTTGCGCGTACTCGCTGGGCACAACCGGGTGCCGGCGCTGCCGGGACGTGACCCCGAGCCGTGCGCCGGGGTGTACGCGCAAGTGGTGGTCCCAGGGTGGGTGCGGCCGGGCGATCACGTCGTGGTGGCGTGAAGCTCCAGGTCGGCGACGGCGGACACGATGTCCGGGAAGGCCGGGATGTACGCGTCGACCGCGCGGCCGGCGAAGTCCGTCCGGTCCCGCACGCCGCTCTGGAGACAGGCGATGAAGCGCAGGCCCGCGCCGAGCGCGGCGTCGGCGTCACCTGGTGAGTCTCCTACGTAGACACATTGCGCGGGCGGGAAGCCGGTCTCCGCCAGGAACTCGTCGAAGGCCCGCGGATCGGGCTTGCCGAAGCTCGTGTTGCCGGCATGGAAGGCACCCTTCAGCCGGCCCGCGAGCGCGTGGCCGGGCGCGAGCAGGTGCCGCATCTCCTCCTCGGTCCGGGAGGTGAGCACGTAGACGGCCCGCCCGGCGGCGGCGAGGTCGTCCAGCGCGCGCAGGTTCTCCGGCACGATCGCGTCGAGAAGTCCCTCGGCGACGTAGCGGCCCAGCACCGACGGGTACGCGGCGACGAACCGGTCGAGGTCGACGCCGGGCGACCGGGTCGGCAACGCCGTGAGCAGCGGCTGGCCCCAGGTCGCCCGATGGACGGCCCGCTCGATCGGCGTCGCGCCGATGCGGGAGAGGACCTCGTTCTCCAAGGCGAAACAGGCGGCCTCGGTGAGGCAGAGGGTGTCGTCGACGTCGAGGACCACCGCCCGGATCGCCGCGTCGTCCATGCGCGTCATCGTTTCAGGTCGGCGAGAGCGCCGGGCTGCTCAGCCGTACGCGTTCGCCCCCGGGCGGTACGCGGGCGGGCGAACGCGATCAGCGCCACGAGCGGGATCACCAGCATCGACTCGGCGAGCAGCACGGTGCCGAGGGTGACGAGCGTCCAGCCGAGCGCCCGCACCAGGGCCACCGCGATGCCGATGCCGCCGACCGTTCCGACGAAGATGCCGTACCACGCTGGCAGGTGCCGAGTCACTACGTTCCTCCCCAGGTCCGGGGAAGATCCTTTCAGATCCTCCACCGTGACGCCAGGGCCACTGTACGTAATTGAGTAATGCTCGGTCAGCCCGCCGGTCGGGCGGTCAGGCAGACCAACGCCGAACGATGAGTCGCGCCGTAGGTCGTCGTGACGTCGAAGCGCTGCTCGGTGAGGAACGTGGCGACCCGGTCGGCGATCGCCTCGGCGCGCGCGATCGCCGGCGGCTCGTAGGTCAGGAACATCGCCCCGGACGGTTTGAGCAGCCGCCGGATGATGTCGAGGTCGCTCGCCGAGGAACGGACCCAGAACAGGTTCACGTTGACCGCGAAGACCTTGTCGAACCGCCGCCGTGGCAGATCCGCGCCGTCCAGCGGGGCGGTCTGGAACACCGCCCGGCCGGCCGCGACATGCTCGGCGTTGCGCTGCTCGGCGTACTTCACCATGGTGAGCGACCGGTCGATCGCGGTGATCTGCCCGCTGCGCAGACGGTCGCAGACAAGGGAGACGGCAGCCCCCCGGCCGCACCCGATCTCCAGGAGACGGTCGCCGGGGCGTACCGCCATCTTGTCCACGGTCCAGCGGACCCGTTCCGGAATTGCACCCACCGCCATCCGTCTGTCATACCAAACGGACGCTTGCGACCGCGCATATGGTGGGGTGATGCCGGAGCGCGTGATCCTGGTCGTCGGCTACGACGGCGCCGAGCTGCTCGACATCGCCTGCGTGACGTCCAGTCTGGACATCGCCAACCGCATCGGCGCGAGCCCGCCGTACCGGAGCGTGCTGGCCACGCCGGGCGGCCGGCCGATCACCTGCGACTCCGGGTTGCAGCTCGCCGGGCAGGCGGCGCTGGAACACTTCCGGGGACCGATCGACACGCTGCTGGTCAGCGGCGGCCTCGGGCACCGGGACGCGGCCGAGGATCCCGTCGTGGTCGGCCACGTACGCCGGCTCGCCGCGCTGTCCCGGCGAGTGGCCTCGGTCTGCACCGGCGCTACCGTGCTCGCCGAGGCGGGACTCCTGACCAACAAACGCGTCACCACCCACTGGATGTACGCCGAACAACTGGCCCGGAACTATCCGGAGATCATCGTCGACCCCGACCCGATCTACGTCCGCGACGGCGACGTGGCCACCTCGGGCGGCGTGACCAGCGCGCTCGACCTGACCCTCGCCTTCGTCGAGGACGACCACGGGATGGCGCTCGCCCGGGGCGTGGCGCTCGGCGTGGTGGCGTACCTGCAACGGCCGGGCGCGCAGGCGCAGCTGAGCATGTTCCTGACCCGGCGCGACGGCGACGACCTCGTGGTACGCCGGGCGACCAGCCACATCGTCAGCAACCTCGCCGACGACCTGACCGCCGGCGCGCTCGCCAAACTGGCCGGGGTGAGCGAACGGCACCTGTCCCGGCTGTTCCTCACCTACGTGCGGGAGACCCCGGCGCAGTACGTCCGGCGGGCGCGTACGGAGGCGGCGGCGCACCTGCTCACCTCGACCGGCCTGCCGCTGCCCGCCGTCGCCCGCCGATGCGGGTTCGGCAGCACGGAGACGATGCGGCAGGCGTTCGTGACGCACTACGGGGTGCCGCCTTCGGCGTACCGCAGGAATCCCGTCGCCCCGCCCATGGAATCGGACCCGATCGGCCTGGATCCGGGCTTCGCCGCCGCCGGTGCGGCACGATCGGGCTCGTGAGTCGCATTCTGTCCCTCGGGGATCTCCGGGATCGCTGGCCTACGGCGTTAGGCCTGGTCTCCATCGCCGGCGCGGTGGCCGCCCTGCTGCTCAGCTCACGAGACGAGCTGCTGTTCGGCCCGGCCATCGCCACCATGGCGGGGATCTACCTGATGGCGTACGCCCTCGGCCGGCCGTGGACCGCGTGGCCCGCCTTCGTCGTGCTGAGCATCGTGGTCACCGTCTTCCAGATCCTCTACCTGCGCTCGGGTGGGCCGCACCCGGCCGTCGGGATGTCGGCCGTCCTCGTCGTGCTGTGGATCTGGGTGCTCGCCGCCCGGCGGTTCCGCGATCTCACGCTGCAGACGGGCGGCATGGTGTTCTTCGGCGCGCTCAGTCTGCTGTGCGTTGTGGTGGAACCACGCCTCGCGGTGGCGGTCGCCGGGGTCGGCTTCCTCTTCCACGGCGCTTGGGACGCGTACCACTTCAAGGTGGACCGGGTGGTCAACCGGCCGTGGTCGGAGTTCTGCGGCGTGGTGGACCTGGGAGTGGGGCTGGCGCTGCTGGTCGCGGCCGCGGCCGGCTGACGGCTCCGCGGGCGCGTGGACGTCGGCCGCTCCGCGGGCGCGGTGGGCGCAG
>JABFYB010000244.1 GCA_013361475.1 Hamadaea sp. | reverse complement strand
TCGAGCTGGTCGCCGAGCGGGCGCCGGCCCTGGGCCGGACCGTCCACCCGCCACGGTTCGTCCGTCCCGCGCTCGTCGACCGGGTCGTCCGGCCGGCGTACATCGATCCGCTGCCCGCCCCGCAGCGCCGCAAGTTCGCCAATCTGATGGCCCTGGCCTCGCTGTTCGACGGCGTACCCGGGTTTCCGACCACACTGGCCGAACCGCCCACCCCCCGGCGGCTCGAGGAGGCGTTCGTGGCCACCGTCGACTACCTCGCCGCCAGCCGTGGACTTCTCGCCGCCTGACGGGCTCTGGCTATGGGCGCTCGTCTCGGCGGCTGGATCAGGGTTCTGGGTCGAATCTTGGTCCTTGATCCGGCCCAGAACCCTGATCCAGCGCACAAGTGCCGCGTCCGAACACCGAACGCAGACCGACTGGGAGTCGCTCATGACCGCCGAAGCACCACTGTCCTATGCCCAGCAACTGCTCGCCGCGTTCGCCGTCCACGACGGCGGCAGCGTCTTCGGCGGCGGATTCGTGAACTGGTGCGCGCATGAGCTGACCGGCCCGGTCACGCCGGAGCTGCTGCAGGAGGCGCTCGACGAGCTGGTCGTGCGGCACGGCGGGCTGCGTACGCTGGTCGTCCGGGACGAGGGCTTCCCCTTCCAGCGCGTCGCCGAACCCGCGCCGGTCCCGTTGCGCGTCCACGACGTCACCGCGTCCACAGCGGAGGAACGCGTACGCGTCACCGCCCGGATCACCGCCGAAGCGCTGACCCGGCCGCTACCTCCCGACCAGGTTCCGCTGATCGCCGCCGACCTCGTCCGATTCGGTCCGGCCGTGTCGGCGCTGATCCTGATGATCCACCGTACGGTCGCCGACGGCTGGACGATGCAGGTCGCCATCCGGGATGTCGTCGCGGCGTACGAACGCCGCCTCCGTGGCATCGCCGCCCCGTCCGGACGGGTGCCCCAGTACGCCGACCACGCCCTGACCGAAGCCGCGCCCGACCGGGAGAAGCGGATTCAGGAGGCGCTGCCTTACTGGCGCGAGCAGCTGTCCGGCGTACGCCGGGTCGGCATTCCGGCCGACCGTCCCCGACCGGCTCCCGGCACGGCGGGCAGCCGGGAGAAGGCGCTGCACACGTTCGTCCTGCCGGACCCGGTCGTGGCGGGCCTGCGGGACCAGGCCCGGCGGCTGCGCACCACCGAGTTCACTCTGCTGCTGACGGCGTACGCCGTCGCGATGGCGGAGCACGCCGGCCAGACGCGCGTCACCGTGCCGGTGCTGTCGGCCGGGCGGGGCGCCGGGGACTGGGACGGCATCGGCTTCTACCTCAACGGCCACGTGCTGCGCCTGGATCTGTCCGGTGCGATGACGGTCGCGGAGGCGGTCGCGCATGTGCATCGGGTCAACACCGAGGCGCTCCAGCACGACGTGCCGCTCGTCCGCGTCCTGGAGGAGTTGCCGGAGCTGGCCGAGGCGGCATTCGACGCACGGGACGTCGTGCCCGCGCCGATGCAATTGTGCCGTCCGATCCCCCGCGCCGAGGACCCGGCCGCGAGCATCCACTATCGACGGCTGACGCTGCCGCCCGACGTCGTGCGGGAGACACCCGTCATGCCGGTGGACTTCCTGTGGGTGATGGAGCCGTACGACTCCTTCGTCGTCCGGGTGACCTACGACCCGGCGATGTTCGACGCGGACACCGTCGAGCGGATCGCCGGGCGGTTCCGTGCGACCGCCGACCGGCTCGTGACCTCGCCGGACACTCCGCTGGCCGCGTTGCCGGCCACCACCCCCCAGGAGGTACGCCGATGAATCGCCAGGCCCTCGACCTGAGCACCGAGTACGCCGCGCCCCGGGACGCCGTGGAACAGCAGCTGGCCGAGCTGTGGGCCGCTCGCCTGGAGGTCGAGCCGATCGGGATCCACGACGACTTCTTCGAGCTGGGCGGGGACTCGCTGCTGGCCGCCGAGCTGCAGCTGGCGATCGACCAGCTGTTCGGCGTCGAGGTGCCGACGTGGACGTTGTTCCTCAGCCCGACCGTGGCCGAACTCGCCGCCACCATCGTCGCCGAGCTGGCGTCGGCGTGACCACGCTCGTCGATATCGCCGATCCCGGCCTGTACGCCTCCGGCGACGCGCACCGGGTGTTCCACGCGTTACGGGACGCCGATCCGGTGCACTGGCAGGCGCCTTCCGGCGACCGGCCGGGCTTCTGGTCGGTGACCCGGTACGCCGACGTCAACCGCGTGCTCTCGGACCACGAGGCGTTCACCAGCGAACGCGGTACCCTCCTCAACCTGCTGGGCCGCCCGGATCCCGCGGCCGGACGGCAGCTCGCCGCGACCGATCCGCCCCGGCACGACCGGATGCGGGCACCGGTGCAGCAGGCGCTGAACGCCCGCGCCGTCGACCTCCATCTGTCCGCTGTGGACGCAGCCGTGGACGCCGTCCTGGAACCGGTGCGGCGGTCGGCCGGCTCCGTGATCGACCTGGCCGGGGTGTTCCGGCTGCTGTCGCTGGCCGCCGTCGGCCCGCTGCTCGGCGTACCGGAGTCGGACTGGCCGCGCCTGGCGGAGCTGGCAGCGATGTGCGCGGCGGAGGACGATCCCGACGTCCAGCTGCCCGACGGCGTCGCCGCGACACTCCAGCGGGGGCATCGAGAGCTGTTCGCGTACTTCGCCGATCTGGTCCGCGACCGCCTTCGCCGGCCCGGTGCCGATCTGCTCAGCGTTCTGGCCACGATGCGGTTCGAGGGGGCTCCGCTGCCGGTCGGCTCGGTCGTCGCGAACGCGTACAGTCTGCTGCTCGGCGCGGCCGTGACGCTGCCGTGCGTGCCCGCCGCCACGCTGTCTCACCTGGCCGAGGTCGGCGCCTATCGGGAGTGGGCGGAGCGGCCGCGGTCACTGGACACCGGAGTCGAGGAGGCGTTGCGATTCGCCACGCCCGGCAGGCATTTCGTCCGGCACGCCCGGCACCCGGTCCGGGTCGGAAACCGGGACGTCGAGGCCGGCCAACCCGTGGTCGCGTGGCTGGCCGCGGCCAACCGCGATCCGGCGGTGTTCGAGGCCCCGGACCGGTTCCGGCCGGGCCGGCGGCCCAATCGGCACCTCGCCTTCGGCAGCGGGCGGCACTACTGCGTCGGCTCCCACATCGCCCGCCGCACGCTGCGCCTGCTCTTCGGCCGGTTCCTCGCCGAGGTGGCCGACGTCGAACCGGCCGGTCCGCCGAGCCGAGTCCGCTCGGCGTTCCTCGCCGGGTTCAAACACCTGCCCGTCGTCGTCCGGTTGCGCGGAGGCGCCGCATGATCCCGCTCACCTACGCCCAGGAGTTGCTCGATCTCGTCGAGCGGCACGCTCCGGGCCGCACCACCGGCGACCGGTTCGTCGTCGAGCGGTCCTTCCGGATCACCGGCGTGATCGAGGCGGAGCCGCTGCGGCTGGCGCTCGGCGACGTGGTCGCGCGGCACGAGGCGCTGCGGAGCGTCCGGGAGCCCGGCGGCAGCCGGGTGGAGCCGCCGGGTCCGGTCAGCCTGGACGGCTACGCCGATCCCTTTCCGGCAAGCGACCTGCCCGCGCTGCGGGCTCGGCTCGCGGGGGACCGGCTCGACCTGGCCGCGCACCACAGCGCCGCCGATCCGTGGTCGGTCGCCGTGATCGTCCGGGACGTAGCCACCGCGTATCACGCGCGGTTGCGGGGTGACCGGCTCTCCCCCAAGGTCATGCAGTACGCCGAGATCGCCGCCGATGACCGCTCACCTCAATGGCAGCGGCGCATCGCGGAGGTGCTGCCCTCGTGGCGTACGCGGCTGGCCGGGCTCGACGCGGTCGACCGCCCCGGCTGCGGCCCGGTCACCGGCGCGTACGCCGAACTGCCCTTCCGGCTCGGCGACGGTCTCTGGCAGGCAGTGGTGAGCAGCGCCCGGCGGGCGCGCAGCACTCCGTTCACGGTGCTGCTCTCGGCGTACGCGGCGACGCTGTATCCGGCCGGGCTGCAGGCGGAGGCGCTGCTGCCGGTCGTCACCCCGGGCCGCATCCCGTCGGAGTGGGACACCGTCGGCTTCCTGCTCAACGTGCTGACCATGCGGGTGCCGATCCCCGCCTCCGACGATCCACCGGAGCTGGCCCGGCGGCTCGACGCGGCCTGCCGTCAGGCGTACGCGGATGACATCCCGCTCGTCCCGGTGCTGGGCGAGGTGCCGGAGCTGCTGACCGTCCTGGCCGGTACGCGAGCCGCCCCCGCCTTCCGGTTCGTCGCGCGGCCGGCGATGACCCCGCCGATCGTCCAGCCGCTGTGGACGGCGAGACCGGCCGGACCGGAGACGCCGCCGTCGGTCGTCCTCGGCTGTCCACTGCTGTTCACCCTGCACCCCGGCGGCTCGGGCAGCGTGACCTACGACGTGGGGGCGTACTCGGCTGACCGCGTCGGCGAGCTGGTCTCGGCGTACCTGCGGCGGCTGCCGTCGTTCACGGGAGCCGCCTGATGTGGCCCGATCACATCCTCAGCCTGGTCGAACCGCACCTGTTCGGCGACGCCGTCGCGGTCCGCGACCAGGACGGGCAGCTGACCTACGCCGAGCTGGCGGACCTCAGCGCCCGGACGGCGGCGGCGCTCGTCGACGCCGGGGTGGCCGAGGGCGAGCCGGTGCTCCTGCACACGCGTCTGTCCCGGTGGGCGATCGTCGGCATGCTCGGCGCACTACGTGCGGGCGCGTGTTACGTGCCGGTCGACGCGGCATTCCCGGTGAGCCGCCAGCGCCAGTACGCCGACGCCGCCGGGGCGCGCGTCGTCCTCACCGAACCGGGGCTGTCCCCGGTGCGCCCGGAGCCGGCCGCGATCGACCTGACCTCGCCGCCCACCCGGCGGGCCGCCCGGCCCGGACGGCTGGCCTACACCTGCTTCACCAGCGGCTCCACCGGTACGCCGAAGCCGGTCACGATTTCGGCGGCGGCACTGGCGTACTCGACGGCGGCCCGGCTCCGGTACTACCGGGACCCCGTGGGCGGCTTCCTGTTGTGCTCGTCGATCTCGTTCGACAGCTCGGTCGCGGGGATCTACTGGACGCTCGCCTGCGGCGGCACCATCCTCATCCCGAGCGTCCGGCCGGGTGACCTCGTCGCGCTCGGCCGCGCGGCTCGGGCGTACCGGCCGACGCATCTGCTGCTCGTGCCCTCCCTGTACGCGGTCGCGCTGCGCGGCGGGCTCGCCGACGACCTGCGAAGCCTGCGTACCGTCGTCGTGGCGGGCGAGGCCTGTCCGCCCGGCCTGGTCGGTGACCATTTCGCCCAGTTGCCCGGCACCCGGATGTTCAACGAGTACGGCCCGACCGAATGCACCGTCTGGTGCACGGTCCACGAGTGCATACCGGAGGACGCCGGGGAACGCTCAGTGCCGATCGGCCACCCCATCCCCGGTACGCGCGTCGCCCTCGCCGACGGCGTACTGCACGTGCACGGTCCCGGTCTGGCCGAACCGGACACCGTCCCGCGCACCACCCTCGACGGCCACGCGTTCTACCGGACCGGCGACCTGGTGACCCACCGTGCCGACGGTGCTCTGCTGTACCACGGGCGCGGCGACGACCAGCTGAAACTCGGCGGGATGCGGATCGAGCGGGCCGAGGTCGAGCACGCGCTCACCGGCGCGCCCGGGATCGCGTACGCCGCCGTCGGCGTGGCGGACGGACGGCTGGTCGGCTACGTCGTCGCCGCTGATCTCGGCGGCGAGGTCGACCGCCGCGCCGTCCGCCGGCACCTGCTCGACGCGCTGCCGGCCGCCGCCCTCCCGCTGCGGTTGATCATCC
>JABFYB010000645.1 GCA_013361475.1 Hamadaea sp. | reverse complement strand
AACGGAAGCGGAATGCGAACGGCGCGCCGGCCACGAGGGCGGGCGCGCCGTTGACGTGCGCAAATGGCCTAGCCGGCGGTGCGTTCGAGCGTACGCCCCGGGCGCCGGTTGCGGGTCGCCATGAGGGTCGTCCGCAGCGGCGAGTCGTGGCGTACGGTCACCGAGACCTGGCCATCCGTGATCTTGGTATCCGGAGTCGTGACCTTGCGCGTACCCGGGATGACCTTGCGGGCCGAGGCCGCAGACGCGGCTGGGGCCGCGGGGGTCTCGACGGGCCGGCCGTTCTCCAGGCCTTCGAGCTGTTCGGCCAGCGCGAGCGTGTCGCTGACTTCCCGGAGCAGTTCGGACAGCTGTGCGCCCAAGGCGTCACAGATCGACGAGAGCAACTCCGAGGAGGCTTCCTTCTGGCCGCGCTCGATCTCCGAGAGATACCCGAGACTCACGTTCGCCGCGGTGGAGACCTCTCGCAGGGTCCTGTGCTGGCGCTGGCGGCGCCCGCGCAGTGCATCGCCGATGACGCGTCGCAACAACACCATGACACACCCCCTAGCGGAACTTCCGGCAGATAGTGCTTGCCGTCGGTTGTCACCGACGGCTGTTTACGACCCTACCCCTTGTCGAGACCCTCAGCCAGCAGCGAGAGTGCCGCTGTGACAGCCTGTGCCCGGATCGTGGCACGATCACCGTCCAGCCGCAGCCCTCGAACCTCGTGGTAGCCCTGCGGACCAGCCACGCCGACGAAGACTGTTCCCACGCTCACACCGTCCTGCGGATCGGGACCAGCTACTCCGGTGGTGCCCAGTCCCCAGTCAGCGCCGCAGGTCAGAGCAGCGCCGCGGGCCAGCTGGGCGGCCACCTCGGGATCGACCGGCCCGTTCGCGGCCAGCAGGTCGGCGTCGACGCCGGCCAGCTTGGCCTTGAGGTCCGTCGCATACACGACGAGACCGCCACGGAACGTGCGGGAGACTCCGGGAACCTCGACCAGGGTCGCGGCTAACAGGCCGCCGGTCAGCGACTCGGCCACCGCGATGGTCTGGCCACGTTCGATCAGAACGTCGACCACCGCCCGCACATTCCCCCGCTCGACGCTCATTGAACCTCCGACTTCTGACTCGCCGACCACGCTTCATGATCCGCGAGAACTTTCGCCCAGAGCGTATTCAGGTCGATTCCCTCCAAACGCAGACCAAAACGGTCAAGCTCCGCGAGCCATTCGGCTTTGCCGGCCACGTCGCGCACCGTCTTGCCCGCGGCGTCGCGTCGGATCACCTGACACCCGCGCAGGATGTCCACACCGTCCGCGGTCCGGCGCTGGACCGTGAGGACCCGGGTGAAGCCGGACTCCGGCGACGTCGACAGGTGCGCGTGATTCGCAGCAAACGTCTGTACGCCATTGGCGACGGGGCCGAAGTCCATCCCGGCGAAGGAGGAGTCGGCGGCATGGGCGAAGTGCCAGCCGCCTTCGACGATCTTGGAGGGCTCCAGGGCGTACTCGAAAGGACCTTGCCGGTATGTCCCTGCACGCAAGGGCAGCGGATCGTGCAGAGCGTCCCCGAGACCGGCATCGACGAACCAGACGCCCTCGGGGCACTCCGGCGACGGCAGCCCGGAGACGGTCAGCGCCAGATGGTTGCCGGTCGCGCCGACCGGCTCGACCGCAGTGTGCACTCCGCCGACGTGCCAGGTCACGGCGTATCCGAGGTGGGCGAGCAAGGTCGCGAACGCCCCGTTGAGCTGGTAGCAGTAACCGCCCCGGCCCCGGCCCATCCAGCCGAGCGACTCGGCCGGATCGATGCCCGGCGGCCGGCCACGATAGATCTCGATGTTCTCGTACGGAATGCGCTCCACATGGGCGCGGTGCAAGGCGGTCAACTCCGCGATGCTGGGCTCGGTCGGGCGTACGCCCAGCCGGTCCAGGTAGGCCTCGATCATGGGTCCTCCCGTCCCCGGGGTCAGACCCGTTTCGCCGCCCGCATCCGCAACGCGGTCACGGCGTAATCGACCCCCGTGACGACGGTAACGATCAAGGCCGCTCCCATCAACCAGGGACCGACGGCGCTCAACGGTGAACCGAACGGCCACAGATACCAGGTAATGGCCGCGATCTGCAGAACCGTCTTCACCTTGCCGCCACGACTGGCCGCGATGACGCCGTACTGGATGACCCAGAAGCGGAGGGCGGTCACGCCCCATTCGCGTACCAGAATGAGGAGCGTGACCCACCACGGCAGCACGCCGTAGATCGAGAGCAGGACCAGCGCGGACCCGGTCAGGGCCTTGTCCGCGATCGGATCGGCGACCTTGCCGAACGAGGTGATCAGGCCGTAGCGGCGCGCGATCCAGCCGTCGACGAAGTCGGTGACCGAGGCGACGCCGAAGGTCAGCGCGGCCGCGATCCGCCAGCCGGAGTCGGTCATCCCGGACACGATGACCAGGACGACGAAGACCGGGACCAGCAGGATGCGCAGCGCGGTCAGCACGTTGGCCGCGTTGAGGACCGGAACCTTCCGCACTCGCTCCTGCACAGCCGACACGTTAGTGGCCCCGGCGGCTCGGCGTCCGGCGCGCGTCGATCATCGCCACCGGCGTGGCGACCAGGTCGACGCCGTCAGCGGAGATCACGCGGGCCCGGACCAGGTCGCCGGGCTGGAGCGCGGTGAGGTCGACGCCCTCGTCGCCCCCGACCAGCGTGGTGGAACCGTCGACCTCGGGAGCCTGATGCTCGGCCCGGCCCTCGATCTCGTCCTCGCCGACGGTGTCGATCAGAACCTCGACGAGCGTGCCGACGCGCTCCTCGGCGCGCTGAGCGGACAGCTCCTCGGCGAGCGACAAGAACTTGTCGTAGCGACGCTGAACCGTCCGCGGCGTCACCTTGCGGTCGAAGCCGGCCGCCTCGGTGCCGTCTTCGTCGGAGTAGTCGAAGATGCCGATCGCGTCCAGCCGCGCCTCGGTCAGGAATCGCTCCAGCTCGCGTACGTCGGCCGGGGTCTCGCCCGGGAAGCCCACGATGAAGTTGGACCGCGCGCCCGCGTGCGGTGCGAGCTCCCGCGCCGAACCGAGCAGCTCCAGGAACCGCTCGGTCGAACCGAACCGGCGCATGCGCCGCAGCACCGCCTCCGACGAGTGCTGGAACGACAGGTCGAAGTACGCCGCCACGCCCGGCGTCGTCGCGATCGTCTCGACCAGGCCTGGCCGAGTCTCGGCCGGCTGCAGGTAACTCGCCCGGACGCGGACGATCCCGTCGATGGCGGCCAGTTGGGGCAGCAGCTTCTCCAGCGCCCGGGGATCACCGAGATCTTTGCCGTAGGAAGTCGAGTTCTCGCTGACCAGAACCAGCTCACGGACGCCCGTCCCGGCCAGCCACTCGGCCTCGGCGAGCAGTTCGTCCGGCGTACGCGAGACGAACGCACCCCGGAAGGCCGGGATGGCGCAGAACGAGCACCGGCGGTCGCAGCCGCTGGCGAGTTTGAGGGAGGCGACCGGCGCGTTGTCGAGCCGGTGGCGCAGCACCGGCCGCAGGTGCGCCGGGGTCGCCGCGTCGACGGTGGTCGCCGCGTGGCCGGGGATGATCACGTCGGCCGACCGGCGCTCGACCGGGGTCACCGGAAGCAGCTCGCGCCGGTCACGCGGAGCATGCGCAGTCAGCTGCTCGCCGTGGCGGACCTTGTCGAGGACGGCGGCGATGCTCGGGTAGTCGTCGAAGCCGAGCACGGCGTCGGCCTCGGGCAGGCTCTCGGCCAGCTCCTTGCCATAGCGTTCGGCCATGCACCCGGCCGCGACGACCTTCGCGCCGGTCTTCGCGGCGTCGAGCAGGGTGTCGATCGAATCCCGCTTGGCCTTCTCCACGAACCCGCAGGTGTTGACGAGCACCACGTCGGCGCCCTCACCGTCGGTCGTCACCTGCCAGCCCTCACCCGCCAGGCGGGCGGCGAGCTCTTCGGAGTCGACCTCGTTGCGGGCGCAGCCCAGGGTGAGCAGGGCCACACGGGGCTGGGAAGTGGTGGAAGGCGGCACTCGACAAGACTACCGGGGACCTGCGACACACCCCGTTCTCGTGTCCGCATAGCGGCAGCCCGGATTCCGCTCCGTCGCGTCGATCATGGCCAAGCCCGCCCGGACCCGGTGGGGCGCAAGGCCCGGCGCAGCCAGCCAGCTGGTCAGCGAGGACTGCGGCGCTCCAGCAGCAGCAGTGCCGCCAGCAGCACCACGAGCGCGCTCAGCTGGGCCACGGCGTTCAGCCACAGCCCGAGCGGCACGGTGAGGAGCGCCAAGAGGCCGGCGACGAGCCGGAACCATGGCGTACCGATGCGGAGGATGCTCCGGAAGAGCGCGTCGCCCAGCAGGAAGACGGCCACGCCCCCGCTCAGCACGAGCGCCTGGGCCACCGAGATGTGCTCGGTCGCGTGGCCGATCGCCTTCTTCACGCCCGCCGCGAGCGCGATGACGCCCAGCAGCAGCGGCACGTGCGCCCAGCCGAACGCGTGCAACGCCGCCCGGCCGCGTTTCGCCACCGGGGTGCGGTCGAGCGCTTCCTCGGCCGCCGAGTCGTCGCCGCCGAAGTAGACCCACCACAGGAGGAACGAGAGCACCAGGCCGAGGAACGCGACGAAGATCAACGTCGCCGTCAGCTCCAGGCCGGAGGCGCCGACGCCGATGGCGACGATCGACTCGCCGAGCGCGATGATCACGATCAGGCCGTGCCGCTCGACGAAGTGGGCCGAGCTGATGTTCCACTCCGTCAGCGGGTGCAGGTAGGGCGATGCGGTCATCACCAGCGCCGCCGCGATCCAGAGGACCACTCGCCAGGGATCGGGCGCGAACCCGCCCGCCAGGACGAGGGAGGCGCTTAGCAGGTTCAGCGGGGCGAGTTTGCGCATCGCACCCGGGGCCACGCGCAGGAGCAGTCCGCTGTGGATCGCGTTGACCAGGAAGTACCCGGCGCCGAACGCCCAGCCGGCCGCGCCGAAGGCGTCCGGCAACGCCAACGCGATCAGGAGGAATCCCGCCATCCCGAGCAGGAGGAGTGCTCGGCGTACCGGGTCGGTCGGGGCGGCGGTGTTCGTCATCCAGGCGAAGCCGTCGTACATCCACCAGATGATCAACAGCAGCAGAAGCACCCGGAGCGCGGTGCCGACGGTGAGATCGTGGGCCAGCACCGCGGTGAGCTGGGTGATGGTGAAGACGAAGACCAGGTCGAAGAAGAGTTCCAGGGTGGAGACGCGAACGACGGATTCACGGCCGGCCGGTACCTCGGGTGCTGTCACGGCGTCACGGTAACCGGTCGGGCTTCCCGGAAGCGATCAGCTTTCGCTCGCGACGCCGGAGAAGGCGACGCCCAGCATCAGCAGGAGTGCCGCCTGCAGTGGGAGGGTGACCGCCAACGTCGCCGGGCCGTACTGCAGTGCCAGGATCGTCTGCGAGGGGACGCTCCACAGCAGCACACTCCCCCAGCCCAGCGGACTCCTCCGAAAGCCGGCCGGGCCGACCGGTACGCGCCACGGTTGCCTGCCATGGGCGGCCCGGGACGGCCACAACCTGCCACTGCCGGGGATGTCGACGACGAACATGGCTTGGAGACCGGGACACCGTCGCACCAGGATCTCCGGTGCGCTCGGCAGTTCCGGGATCCACGGTTCCCAGACGACCTGCTGATAGCGCAGGCGGCCACGCCAGGTGAAAGTCAGGAAGACCAGATCCATCCCGGCCGTTCCACCCGCGCATAGCTCGGCCTGGACGGGCTGAGCGTCGACGAGAACCCCGAGGCCCCAGCGAACCAGGTTCCGCAGCCATATGGC
>JABFYB010000622.1 GCA_013361475.1 Hamadaea sp. | reverse complement strand
CCGGTGAAGCCGTCCAGGATCACCGAGACCTCGGACCGAGAAACCGCGGCGACCGTCCCGTGACAGACGTCACCGGCACGGATCGCCGCCAGAAACCTCTGGACGACCTGTCCAGACGCCGCATCCCCCATACCGTAGAGGCTCTCACGGAACCTCGATCACCCGACTGAGTGCCTCACTCACCTCAGTGCGAGTGACCACTCGCAGCAGGCGCGGGCCCAGCGTTCTTGACCGTCAGAGGCAGCAGCTTCTTCCCCGTCGGGCCGATCTGGATGTGCGTGTCCATCTGCGGGCAAACCCCGCAGTCGAAGCACGGCGTCCACCGGCAGTCCTCGACCTCGGTCTCGTCGAGGGCGTCCTGCCAGTCCTCCCAGAGCCAGTCCTTGTCGAGGCCGGAGTCCAGGTGGTCCCAGGGGAGGACCTCCTCGTACGTCCGCTCGCGGGTCGTGTACCAGTCGACGTCCACGCCGAAGGGGGCCAGGGCCTTGTCGGCGCACTGCATCCAGCGGTCGTAGGAGAAGTGCTCGCGCCAGCCGTCGAAGCGGCCGCCGTCGTCGTAGACCGCGCGGATGACGGCCCCGATACGGCGGTCGCCGCGGGAGAGGAGGCCCTCGACGATGCCGGGCTTGCCGTCGTGGTAGCGGAAGCCGATGGAGCGGCCGTACTTCTTGTCGCCGCGGATCTTGTCGCGGAGCTTCTCCAGGCGGGCGTCCGTCTCCTCGGCGGAGAGCTGCGGGGCCCACTGGAAGGGGGTGTGGGGCTTGGGGACGAAGCCGCCGATCGAGACGGTGCAGCGGATGTCGTTCGAGCGCGACACCTCGCGGCCCTTGGCGATCACGTTCATGGCCATGTCGGCGATCTGGAGGACGTCGTCGTCGGTCTCCGTCGGCAGGCCGCACATGAAGTACAGCTTCACCTGGCGCCAGCCGTTGCCGTACGCGGTGGCGACCGTCCGGATGAGGTCTTCCTCGCTCACCATCTTGTTGATGACCTTGCGCATGCGCTCGCTGCCGCCCTCGGGGGCGAAGGTCAGGCCGGAGCGGCGGCCGTTGCGCGTCAGCTCGTTCGCCAGGTCGACGTTGAACGCGTCCACGCGGGTGGACGGGAGCGACAGGCCGATCTTGTCTTCCTCGTACCGGTCGGCCAGGCCCTTGGCGATGTCGCCGATCTCGGAGTGGTCCGCCGAGGACAGGGAGAGGAGGCCTACCTCCTCGAAGCCCGTTGCCTTCAGGCCCTTCTCGACCATGTCGCCGATGCCGGTGATCGAACGCTCACGGACCGGGCGGGTGATCATGCCGGCCTGGCAGAAACGGCAGCCGCGCGTGCAGCCGCGGAAGATCTCCACGGACATGCGCTCATGGACCGTCTCGGCGAGCGGGACCAGGGGCTGCTTGGGGTACGGCCACTCGTCCAGGTCCATGACCGTGTGCTTGGACACACGCCACGGGACACCCGACTTGTTCGGTACGACACGGGCGATACGGCCGTCGGCGAGGTACTCGACGTCGTAGAACGCCGGGATGTACACCGCACCCGTCTTGGCCAGCCGGAACAGGACCTCCTCGCGGCCGCCCGGGCGCCCCTCCGCCTTCCAGTCGCGGATGATCTTCGTCATGTCGAGCACGGCCTGCTCGCCGTCGCCGATGACGGCGGCGTCGATGAAGTCGGCGATCGGCTCGGGGTTGAAGGCCGCGTGGCCGCCGGCCAGGACGATCGGGTCGTCCAGCCCCCGGTCCTTCGACTCCAGGGGGATCCCGGCCAGGTCCAGGGCCGTCAGCATGTTCGTGTAGCCCAGCTCCGTGGAGAAGCTGAGCCCGAACACGTCGAACGCCTTCACCGGGCGGTGGCTGTCCACCGTGAACTGCGGGACGCCACGCTCCCGCATCAGCGCCTCCAGGTCCGGCCACACGCTGTACGTGCGCTCGGCGAGGACGCCCTCCTGCTCGTTCAGTACCTCGTAGAGGATCATGACGCCCTGGTTGGGCAGCCCGACCTCGTACGCGTCCGGGTACATCAGCGCCCAGCGGACGTCGCAGGACTCCCACGGCTTGACCGTGGAGTTGAGCTCTCCGCCGACGTACTGGATCGGCTTCTGCACATGCGGGAGCAGAGCTTCGAGCTGCGGGAACACGGACTCGGCGGCCGCAGCGGCTTCGGCAGACATCTCGCGAACCTTCGTGAGCTGGACTGAACTGACAGGGGTGACCATCTAGCCTAACGCGACCGCGGACACCCCCCGCACGTCCGAAGGCTCAGAGGACGTCCGTCGCGTCCTTGATGTCGTCCCAGACGCCGGGCAGCTCGGCCTCAACGGACGCCGCGCGCTGCTCCTCACGCCCGTACAGCAGCCCGTATGTGAAGGCGCTCTCCCCGGCCGCGTGCGCGACCGAGGACAGCTCGCGCAGGGTCCCGCGGGCCATGACGCTGTCCTGGTGCTCGCCGAGCAGGTTCTGCAGGGACTTCATCGTCTTGACCAGCTGCTTGGCCGGCTTACCGAGCGCAGGGGCGGCCGCCTCCGCCGCGTAGCGGGTGCGCTTGGTCTTCTTGCGGGCCTCGTGGATGGCTACGTCCCGGTCGTTGCCGGGGTCCAGCTCCAACGCCTGCTCGACCAGCGCCGAGACCTTGCCGAAGTCCTTCTTCACGGCCTTGGGCAGCACCTTGCCGGGCTTGCCCCCGGCTGCCTCGCGCAGCGGCGGATCGGCGAGCAGCGCGTCGACGGCGTCGAGCAGAGCCAGGTAACGGCCGGAGTCGAGGACCCCGATCAGCCGCCCGCTCGCCCCGCCGGGCCGCTCACCCGCCCAGTGACTCACCCGCTCCGCGACCGGCCCGGAGACGAGCGTGTGGGGCACCTCGTCGAGCGCCGCGCTCAGGCGTTCGTTGAGCACCTCGCGGTCCCGGTCCACACCCAGCTCACCGGCGAGCCACTTCAACTCGTCGCCGATCGGGTCGGTGACCGCCCGGTCCAGGACCTTGCCGAAGGACTTGAAGGTGCTGCGCATGCGGCGGGTCGCGACGCGCATGCTGTGGACGGAGTCCTCGACGTCCTGGCGTACCGCGGGGTCGAGCTCGACGATCGCGTCCCGCTGGGCCCGCACATACGCGAGCACATGATCGCCGGCGGTCACGAGGTCCTCGGCGGGCCCGGGGGCAAGCTTCTTCGGGGCGGTCTCGGCAAGCGCCCGCGCGAGCTTCGACGAGGACTTCGAGGGCCGTACGCCCGCCTTGCGCAGCCGTTTGTCCACCTTGTCGAGGAAGGCCGGGTCGGCGCCGTCGGCCAGCTCCACCTCGATCTCGGTCCACTGGGCGCTGTCGTCCCCGCCGGCGAGCCGTTGCGCGTGTACGGCGTCCACGCTGACCTCGGCCAACAGTCGGCCGTCGGCGTCCACGAGGTCGCGCACATCACGGTCGGAACGCAGCCGCACCACCGGCACCAGCTCTGCGTCCCGGACCCGCGAGCGCACGAGTCCGGCGAACGTACGGGGCAGGTCGTCGGACAGCGGAGCCTGGATCTCGTCCCGCACGCCGGGGGACACCGGGAACTTCAGGTGCCAGCCCGCATCGGACCCGCCCGTCCTGCGCCGCAGGGTGATGGACGACGCGGCGAGGCGCTCGTCCTCGGTGTCGTAGTAGGTGGCGTCCAACTGCGCGACACCCTTGTCGATGACGGCCGCGACGCCGGCGACGCCGGTCAGGTCGGGCAGGCCACTGTGATCGGACTCGTACTTCCGCTCGATCTCGCGCTTTGTGTCCGCCATGACCTGAATCTAATAGGAGTCACGGCGCGATGACAGGGGCCCACTCGACATGAACCACAGGGGGACGGGTGGCTATGGCAGGGAAAACGGTCGGGCGTCGGGCGTGTCCCGTGGGACGCCCGCTGCCGGTGGGAGCGGGCGCCGCGGTCACGCGGACATCGGACGCTGCACTCTGATCGACTGCAGCAACCCCACCGCCACCCACACCGCGAACATCGAGGACCCGCCGTAGGACACGAACGGCAGCGGCAGACCGGTCACCGGCATGATCCCCAGCGTCATCCCGATGTTCTCGAAGGCCTGGAAGGCGAACCACGCCACGATCCCCGCCGCGACGATCGTCCCGTACAGCTCGGTCGTCTCACGCGCGATGCGGCAGGCACGCCACAGGATCACGCCGAGGAGCACGATGATCAGCCCGCCGCCGATGAAGCCCAGCTCCTCCCCCGCCACCGTGAAGACGAAGTCGGTCTGCTGCTCCGGCACGAACTGGCCGGTGGTCTGCGAGCCGTGGAACAGCCCCGAGCCGGTCAGCCCGCCCGATCCGATCGCGATCCGCGCCTGGTTGGTGTTGTAGCCGACGCCCGCCGGGTCGAGCTCGGGGTTGGCGAAGGCCGCGAATCGGGCGATCTGGTAGTCGTCCAGGACGCCGAGCTGCCAGACCGCGATCGCGCCCATCGTCCCCGTGCCGATCAGCCCGAAGACCCAGCGGTTGGAGGCACCGGACGCGAGCAGCACGCCCAGCACGATCACCACCATGACCATGACCGAGCCGAGGTCGGGCATGAGCATCACGATCAGCATCGGTACGGCGGCCAGGCCCAGCGCCTGCACGACCGTGCGGTGGTCGGGGTACTGCTTGTCCCCCGCGTCGACTCTCGTGGCCAGCAGCATCGCCATGCCCAGGATGATCGTGACCTTCACGAACTCCGAGGGCTGCAGCGAGAAGCCGCCGGGGAGCTTGATCCAGGAGTGGGCGCCGTTGATGGTCGAGCCCAGCGGGGTGAGCACCAGCAGGATCAGGAAGACCGAGACGCCGTACAGGAACGGCACGGCCGTGCGCAGGGTGCGGTGGCCGAGCCAGACCGTGCCGATCATCAGGGCGAAGCCGATGCCGGTGTTCAGCAGATGCCGGACCAGGAAGTAGTACGGGTCGTCCTGGTTGAGCTCGGTGCGGTTGCGGGTCGCCGAGTAGACGAGGAGCGAGCCCATCAGCGACAGGGCGATCGCCGACAGCAGCATCGTCCAGTCGAGCCGACGGGCCAGCGAGTCACGGGCGAACAGACGGGTCCAGCCCGCCCGTTCGGGCCCGTACCCGGAGACCTGGAAGCTGTTGGCGCCGGTCATGTGAGCATCCTCCGGCTTCCCCGCCGACGGCTACGGCGGCGCCTGCGCCGGGTGTCCCGGTTCTCGGCCGACGGTGTCGGCACCGTGCCGGCGAGCTGTTGCTCGTCGGGATCGTCCGCGCCCTTCTGGCTGGCCTGCTGATCCTTCGCCGGGTCCTTGGAGACCTTCGGCGCGGCGATGGTGCCGTCGGTGCGGACCTTCGGCAGGCTCTTCGCCGGCGTCGGCAGCAGCGCGTTCTTCTTGTTGATCGTGCCGTCGTCGGAGACGCCGTACAGCGCGTCGTAGATGTTGCGGACGGCCGGTCCCGAGGCGCCGGAGCCCGTACCACCCTGGGAGATGGTCATGACCACCGCGTAGTCCTTGGTGTACGTCGTGAACCACGAGGTCGTCTGCTTGCCGTAGACCTCCGCGGTACCGGTCTTGGCGTGCATCGGGATCTTGTCCTGCGGCCAGCCGACGTCCGCGAACCGCCAGGCCGCGGTGCCGCGGGTGGCGACGCCGGCGAGGGCGTCGTCCATCTCGGCCAGCGTCTTCTTGCTTATGGGCAGTTTGCCGTGGGACTTGGGCTTGATCTCCTGGACGTTCTTGCCGTCGGCGCTGATGACGGCCTTGCCGACGGTCGGGTCGTACAGGGTGCCGCCGTTGGAGATCGCCGCGTAGATGGTGGCCATCTGGATCGGCGTGACCAGGGTGTCGCCCTGC
>JABFYB010000211.1 GCA_013361475.1 Hamadaea sp. | reverse complement strand
AGAACTCGTGCACCGGATTCCAGCCACAGCCGATGTTCCACCCATGCTGCAGATAACCCCGCAGCCGCGGCGGGAACTCGTCATCCAGACCGGCGTAGCGCGCCAGAATGTGCGACTGCCCGTAATAGTGATTGTGATGATGCATGGCTACCGCACCTCGACAGTGACACGATCGGCGTGCGGCCGCAAAGTCAGCTGGTGGTCCAGGACGAAAATGGTAATCGAGGCCTCCGCGGTGAGGAACGCGTCGGGTTGCACGGCGAACGGTCGTCCCTCGGCGGGCAGGCCGATCAAGTGCCAGGTCGTCGGGGTCGTGCGAATCTCCCGGGACGATTGGGCGATCAGCCGCTCGACGTCGACCGCCGCCGTGAACCGGCCGTCGACGCTGACCGAGCAGGCGACGTCCTCCTCGCCGCTGGTGTCGCTGAGCTTGCGCCAGACCAGCGGGAAGTCCAGGTCGGTCCAGGCCTGCCCGGAGACCGTGATGACGCGTACGCCGTCGCCCAGCCCGATCTCGTCGGCGGTCGGCTGCACCGGCCCGTCGGTGACGACCACGCAGTTGTCAGCAGCCCGGCTGACCTGGACCAGCCGGCCGCCGACCACCTGAGTCACGGCCCGGGTGAGCCCGGTGGCCAGCACCGGCTGCCCGCCGGCCTCCAGCCGCCACACCGTACGCCCGCTGACCGGATCGTCCGGATCGTCGTCCGGGAGCAGCCCGGCCAGTGGCACCCTCGCGGTGAAGTGGCCGCCGGTGGTTTCTTGCTGGATCTCGTAGTCGGACAGCTTCTCGCTGTACCACCGGCGCGTGAGGCTCAGTTCGCCGGCGGTGGCGGGAAGCAGCCCCTGCAGGGTGACTACGCCGTCGGAGATGGCGGCGGAGGTGAGCCGCGCCGGGTCGACCATGCGTCGTAGCAGTAGCCGGTTGTCGTCGGCGGGCAGCGGCTGCAGCCAGGACGTGTCGTTGATCCAGCCGCCCGGCGGCATGCTCGGGTTGCCCGGGCCGACGTTGCGCAGCAGGGCGGTGCGCTTGACGTGCCGCTGAGTGATCGTGGCGCGCAGCGTCGCGGGATCGCCGTCGGCCTTGATGCCGGCCAGCATCGAGTTCGGTACGCGCGCTGAGTACCCGACGAGGTTCTGGTCGCCGTGGCTGTCGTACGCCGGGAACCGCTCGACCGATACCGGCAGTTCGACGCCGTTGGCCTCCAGGACGATGCGGAGCTTGGAGGTGCCGTCGATCTGCAGGTGACGGATCTCCGCCGTGCCCCGGATCATGAGGGCATCGTCCGCCCAGGTCAGGTCGGCGACCGTGGTCGTGACATAGAGCGCCCGGCCGGACAGCCGGAACAGACTCCGGCGGTTGCGGGCCTGGCCCTGCATGTTCGGCGGGACCAGTTCATGCCGACGCCAGGGCACTCCCGTACGCGCGGCGCGCACCGTGCCGAGGGCGCCGCCACGCCGGATGTCGGCCAGGGCACGCAGCATGTCCAGGTCGCCGGAGCGCAGCGCGTGGTGCTGGACGCGGCCCATCGGTGAGGAAAGCGCGGCGGGGCCCTTGTCGATGCGCTCGGCGAAGTGCTTGGCCAGCCGGGCCAGGCGTACGCCGTCTTCGTCGGAGAGATCGCCGACGCCTTCGACGAGGGTCACCATGTCGACGGTCGCGAGGTGTTTGTGCACCGCGTGCCGGATGTACGCGGGCTGCCGCTCGACGAGGTCGAGCACCATTTCGGCCGAGGTGATCCGGTCACGCAAGTTGGCGAACTCGGCCTTGCGTTGGGTGATCGAGTCGCCGGAGGTGCGCTCGCGCCAGTAGTAGATCGGCTGGGCGAGGACGTCGACGGTGACGGCGTCCAGGTACGCCTTCAGCGTCACCGGATAGTCCTCGTAGCGGATCGCCGGGAACTCGTAGCCGAACTCGTCCCAGAAGCTACGCCGGAAGACCTTGTTCCAGACCATCCGGTCGATCGCCAGCTGTTCGAACTCCATGACGTGAGTGGCCTGGCGCGTCTCGTCGAAGATCTTCCGATGCAGCCACGAGTTCCACGCGCCGAAGTCGTCGAAGCGCTGGGCGTTGCCGGCGGCGAACGAGGAGCCGGTCGCGTTCAGCGAGCCCACCATCATCTCGAACGCGTGCCGCGGAACGAGGTCGTCGCTGTCGACGAAGGTGATGTACTCGCCTTCGCTGTGTTTGACGCCGGTGTTGCGGGCGGGCCCGAGGCCCTGATTCTCCTGCACGACCAGGCGGAACCGGGGGTCGAGCCGGCAGAACTCCTCGGCGATCTGCCCTGTGCCGTCGCGTGATCCGTCGTCGACGAGGATGACCTCGAAGTCGTCGAGAGTCTGACGGCGCAGCGACTCGAGGCATTCCGCGATGTAGTCGGCGACGTTGTAAAACGGCACGACGACACTGAGTCGCGGCGTCAAGGAACTCTCCCTCTGGTCTGAACGGCTGGGCGGATCCATCCTATAGGTCAGTCCGAGCCTCGCCAGCTGGCATGTTACGTACCGGTTTGTCGGTCTAGAGGGCGTTGTCCGGGGGATAAGCCGGTTCATCACCGGCGCGAAAATCCACTGTCCATGGTGGACGCGTCACGGTCCGCGGTCCCGGCGCGCCGGCGTCCCGCGGTGCCGGCTCCCTCGGCGTCGCCCTCTTCGCGCAGATCACGCTCCCGATGTGGTACGCCTAGAGCCCGAGCGCCTTCCTCGGTCGCGTTGGAAACCGACGAACGGGCTGAACGACCCATATCCGGGCGTACTTCATCGACCGGTATGCTCCGGGTAGACGGGGCTCACGGTATAGCGCTGAAGCACGGTGTCGAGGGCGACCTCATCCTGCCCGGTAAGCGGGCGGCGCGGCACGGCGAACGACGTTCCCCCAGACACCAGGATCCAGTAAGCCGTCGGTGTCTTCCGGTATCCGGCGATGCCGGCCCATCCGACGAATCTGCGGGCCACCACCTGATCCACTTCAAACCCCTCAGGCGTCGCACGAAAGGTCGTTGAGCCGAAAGCCCAGTCGGGTAGTTTGTTGGCCTGCAGCCGACGGTGCACGACTCCGGCGGCCACGAGGGACAACATGACGAAGGTCAAGATGAGCGAGCTGATCATCTGCTCCGCGAACAGGCTCACGAATACGCCTAGCGGGATCGGCGCGATCAGCAGATTGGTCCAACGGCGGGGCCGCTGGATGTCGGCGCCGACACTGCGGTAATCGGCCTTGTCGAGCATCACGGTGAGTTCCACTCGATCTCCGGCGTGAGTCTGCATCCCCGAAGTCTCAGACGGTGCGATATCGCAGTCAAGGTCGCCGTCCGATGACAAACGCCGTGTGGTCAGGTGGCTAGTAGCGCGTCGCGCATGCGGTCCGCCAGCCAGCGCCGGAACGCGTCCTCCGGCCAGCCCCGTTGCAGGACCAGCGCGGCGTAGTGGGCGGGATCGTTGAACAGCCACAGGGTGTCTATCGCCGTCGGCGTATCGAGTCCCGGCGCGAGCTCACCCAGTGTCTGCATGTGCTCGATGACCATCTTCGCGCCGGCAACCCGGTTGCTCTGCAGGGTGTTCCACAGCTCCGCCACTTCCGGTGCGTCGTCTGCCGCCCGTCGGACGACTTCGAACAGGCGCGCGGCACGTTGGGCGATGACGACACAGACCTCGGCGTAGGCGTCGAGGACGGCGCTCGGTGTGGTGGCGTCCCAGACGGGGGTGAACCAGGGCCTGTCGGCAACCGCCACGGGTGCGTCGTCGCCGGCGAGCGCCTGGTCGAGGACGTGACGGAGGAGCGCCGGTTTGGAGCCGAAAGACGCGAACACCGTCGGGCGTGCGACGCCGGCCTCGGTCGCGATGTCGGCCAGCGACGTGGCGGCATAGCCGCGCTCGGCGAACAGCTTGGCGGCGGTCGTCACGATCGCCTGCCGGGTACGGCGCGCCCCTTCGTCCCGGGTCGGCGAGCGATAGCTCCGCCGCGTCTTGGCGCTGTTGACTTCACTCATGCTTCTGCCATACTAACAACATATTCACTAGACATCGGTATGCTGAATTTGGAGCGGGTCATGACTCAGGCTGAATCGGTCCGTCCTTATGTGCGGCGTGACGGCGACGGCGAGGCGCTGTGGTTCCTCGGCAGTCTGGTGACGGTGAAGGCGACCGGCGCCGAAACGCACGGCGCGCTCACGGTCGTCGAGTTCGTCAATCCGCCAGGGTTCGCCCCACCGCTTCACCGGCACCTGGAAGAGGACGAGATGTTCTATGTCTTGTCCGGTGCCGCGGAGTTCCGGTGCGACGGCGAGGTGTTCACCGCGGGACCGGGCGACTTCGTCTTGCTGCCCGCCCGCCTGCCGCACACGTTCATCGTGGCGGCCGGCGAGCCGTTGCGGACCTTGCAGATCACCACGCCGGCGGGCTTCGAAGGGTTCGCCACGGACGTCGGTCAACCGGCGCCGACGCGGCAGTTGCCGGACCCCGGACCGATCGACGCCGCCGCGCTCGGTCACGCGGCAGCGCGGCACGCCATCGAGCTGCTCGGCCCGCCGCCCACCCATTGATCCGGCGACGACCGGGCCCGGCCCGTCAGTTCAGTGCGGCGATCAGTTCCGGCAGCGGCTCGATGACGAGGAACGTGCCTCCCGTCGGATCGGCGATGTACGCCGCCATGCCGATGCCCGTGTCGACTGGTCCGGCCAGCACCCGTCCGCCCAGCTCAGGAGTACGCCGCACGACATCGGTGCAGTCGCCGACCTGAAGGATGGTGCGCCAGTGCGGTGGCGTACCCGGCGGGTAGTGCCCGCCGTCCATCATGCTGATGCCGCCGACGACCCGATTCGCCGAGATCCACTCGTAGTACTCGTGCTCCTCGGTGGCGGTGCCGACCTGCTGGGTCCAGCCGAACACCTTGCCGTAGAACGCCGCCGTCGCCGACGTGTCGCGAGTGACGACCTCGCTCCAGGTCACCGCGCCGGGTTCGTTGACGACCTCGGCCCCGCCGAACGCCACGCTGGCAGTCGTACCACGTTGCCAGACTCCGACAACGGCACCGAGCGAGTCTGCGAACACCGCGGACCGGCCACGACCGCCCCACTCGGTCGTCGGTCGCAGTACCTTGCCACCGGCCTCCAGAACCAGCTGGGAAGTACTGTCGATGTCATCGGTGGAGACGTGCGTCAGCCAGCCCGGCCGCTGGTCCGCCGGTCCACCGTCGTCGCCGATCTCGACGAGACCGGCCACGGCCAGGTCGCGCAGGCGGAACACGGTCGCACCGTTGTCCGTCGCCATCGTCCAGCCGAAGAGGCCGGCATAGAACTCTGCCGTGGCGGCGGGGCTCGAGCTGTAGTGCACCGCCCAGCACGGTGTCGCTGCGGCATAACCTCGAACTCGCACGGGTCCTCCTCGGCCGGACGTGCCTCGGTGAGTCACCATAGGACAGACGCGCGTTGTGTTGATCAACCTATGAGGTGATCCGACGTCGCGATGCGGCCGACATGTCGTCGGCTGTCGAGTCATTCCCGGGAACGCGACGTGTCGTACGGTCTTGTGGCGTCGCCGCCTGGCTCGCCAAGATCCCTCGACGGCTGATTCGGCTGATCGTGGCCCTCGGCGAGGTCCGGCCACATCCCGGTTCCCACGAATGGTTCAGGCGGCGACCAGGCCGGGCCGCGACGAAGTTTCGCGATCATCGTTTCGATGCGGTCGGCGGACACCTCGGGCGCGGCCATGGTGTCCCGGTCCCGCTGGGCCGAGATGATCGCCAATGCCCTCGACACCAGATCGTGGTAGTCGCACTCGCCGGCGTACGCCGCCGCGAAGATCTCGGCGTCGAAGTCGATGGCCGCC
>JABFYB010000315.1 GCA_013361475.1 Hamadaea sp. | reverse complement strand
CCTGGATGGCGCGCGGACTCGTGCCGGTGTAGCCGCGTTCCCACAGCAGTTCGCGGGTGCTCTCGATGAGGCGGTCGGCCGTGCTCATCCTCGCACCGTACATACTAGTAGGTACAGAACGCAAGATCGCGTGCCGACTGTGGCGTTACGCAGGTATCCAGCGCCGGGAGACCTGCGTACCGTCACAGTCGTCGGGAGCGCGCTGGAGTCAGGAGAACGCCGTCAGGAAGCGGTCGCGGAACTGGTCCATCGGCCAGACCGGGGCGTTCGCCGCGGGCCGCAGCCCGTCGGTCCACCCCCACGACGTGGTCCGGTCGAGCAGGGTCCGGTCGCGGGCCACGATCGTGATCGGCACGTCGCGCCCCGCGCCCGGTCCGGTGACGGCGGGCGCGGGCTGGTGGTCGCCGAGGAAGACGAGCACCAGGTTGTCGTCGCCGTAAGTCTCCACATAGGAGATCACTGTCTGCAGGGAGTAGCTGATCGCCGTGCGGTAGTCCGCCCGCAGCCGGGCCGGATCACGGTGGATCACGAGGTCGGCCGAGTCGCCGGAGCCGGGCTTGCTCTCGAAGGTCGAGCCGTCGCCGACCTGGTCCCAGCTCCGCAGGGTCGGCACCGGCTCCCACGGGGCGTGGCTGGAGATCAACGGGATCACCGCCATCACCGGCGGCCGCCCGGTCTGCGCCCGTTCCCGCTGCTGGAACTGCGACAACGTGTACTGGTCGGGCATCATCGCGAAGGCGTACAGGGGACCCTGGTAGTCGAGGTCCTTCGACGCGTACACCTGGTCGTAGCCGAAGAAGCCGGCCTCCGGGAAGTCGGCGACGGTGGCGGGCATGACGGCGACCGCCCGCCCGCCGCTCTTGGCGTACGCCGAGGTGAGGGTCAGCCGGTCGCTGCGGGTGAGGGTGTCGTAGCGCTGCTGGTTGTCCACCCAGAGACCGGACAGCAGGGTCGAGTCGGCCAGCCAGCTCCCACCGCCGACGACCGGCGAGGTGAGAAAGCCGCTGCGGGCGGCGTACCCGGCACGGGCCAGGCGCGCCGTGCCGTCGGCCAGCACCTGGTCGATCTGCGGCGCGATCTCAGGCCGGTCGAGCGCGGTACGCCCATAGCTCTCGATGATCGCGAAGACGACGTCCTTGCCCCGCAGTCCGGTCAGCAGCCGGTCGGCGGGGACGTCGGCGAACTGGTCCTGCTTCAGGGCGGCGGCGAACTGGCGCTGATCCTCGATCCCGGCGGTGACCTGGCGTACGCGGTCGTAGCCGTCGCGGGCGGCCACCGGGACCGCGGTGACCAGTTGCGCGCCGGTGATCGCGAGGATCACCCAGCCCACGGCGAGGACGCCGAGGACCACCCCGGCCGGGGTCCGATGGTCGACCGACACCTTCGCGATGCTGCGGAAGGCGACGACGGCCAGCCCTAGGACGAGCAGGCTCAGCAGGATCACGCCGACGATCGCGGCGACCTCGACCCCGCGGCCGCTCGACAGGCGCAGATAGGTGGCGCCGGAGCCGAGGAAGCTCCAGTCGGCGACCGGGTCGAACGGCCGGTCGAGGACGGTGGAGAAGCCGAGGCTGAGGATCTTCAGAATCGCCAGCACACCGAGTACGACACCGATGACGAGGACGCCGACCCGGCGGGCCTTCGGCGGCAGCACCAGGATCAGGCCGAGGCCGATGATCAGGTCGATCGGCAGCCGGACGAACGCCGCCGGGCTGAGCCGGCCCACCTCGTCGGGCGCGAGCAGAAGCGCGACGAGCACGAGGACGGCGAGGATCGCCGCCCCGATCGCCAGCGGACGCCGGATGCGCACCCGCTCATCATCGCAGGTGACCGTTGAAGGTATGACCGCCGAGCTTGGCCTTGGCCGCGAGGTATCCCGCGTTGGCCGGCGACAGGTGGACCCCGGTCGCCACGTGCTCGGTCACGGCGATGCCGAGCCGGCCCAGCTGCTCGGCCTTGTCGGGGTTGTTGCTGAGCAGCGCGATCCGGTCCGCCCCGAGCGCGTGCAGCATCTGGGCGGCGACGGTGTAGTCCCGCTCGTCCTCGGCGTGCCCCAGCGCGAGGTTGGCCTGATAGGTGTCGAGCCCGGCGTCCTGCAGCGTGTACGCCTCGAGCTTGGCGTACAGGCCGATGCCGCGACCCTCCTGCCGCAGGTAGAGCAGGTATCCCCCGGCGGCGGTGATCCGCTCGGCCGACTCGCGCAACTGCGGGCCGCAGTCGCAGCGCTGGCTGCCGAACACGTCGCCGGTCAGGCATTCGCTGTGCGGGCGGACCAGCGGCGGCGTCCCCGCGGGGATCGTGCCGAGCCGCAACGCGACGTGTTCCTTGGCGTCGACCAGGCCGGTGAACGAGAAGACCCTCGCCACGGTGCTGTAGCCGTCGGCGAAGCGCAGCGGGACGGTGACCTCGGTCCGGATTCGGGCAGTCGGAATCGCCTCGGGGATCATGCGCCACCCCCGGACGCGTCGCAGCGCGGCGAGAGGGCGTACCGCATCAGCACGACGTCGCCGATCTGGCGTACCTCGGCGAGGGCCGCCCGGCGTCCGGGGTGGAAGGGGTACCGGCCGTCCCCGACGAACCGCCGCCCCCGGGAGTCGCCCACGAAGAACGGGGCCACCACCAGGTGCAGCTCGTCGGCCAGGTCGGCGGTGAGGAATTGGGTGTGCACGGTGCCGCCGCCCTCGACCATCAGGCGGCGTACGCCCCGCGCGTAAAGGTCTTCGGTCAGTGCCCGCAGGTCGACCGGCTGCCCGCCGTCGACGATGGTGGCGCAGCCGCCCAGCCGGGCCTTGGCTTCGCTGACGGCGTCACTCTGGCAGTAGACGAGCCGTTCGGCGTCGCCCGCCGTGAAGAACGCCGCCTCCGGGTCGAGCAGGGCCGAGCCGGTGACGGTCACCTTCATCGGACTCGACGGCAGCCCGAGGCGTACGCGTTCGTCGCGCCGGTCACCCGAGCGGATCAGCAGGCGCGGATTGTCATGCCGGATCGTGGTCGCGCCGACGAGGATCGCGTCGTGCGCGGCGCGTACGGCGTCGACCCGGTCGAAGTCGGCGTCGTTGGACAGCAGCAGCCGGTCCTCGGTCGGCCCGCTGAGGTAGCCGTCGATCGACATGCTGCAACTGAGCAGGATGTAGGGGCGGTCAGCCATGGGCGGCCACCCCCGCGTCCGGAGTAGACGGCCGCAGCACCCGGGCCAGCAGCACCAGCGCGCCCGGCAGGCAGGCCACCAACCCCAGTACGCCGTAGGTCACCGCGGTGGCGACGCCCTGCTCGGCGGTCAGCCCCGCCGCCCCGAACGCCCAGGCCGCGACGCCTTCGCGAGGACCCCAGCCGGCGAGGTTGAGCGGCAGCATCATGGCCAGCAACGCGCACACCGTCAACGGCAGCAGCCGGGTCACGGACGCGGTCGCGCCGGCCGTCCGGGCGGCCACGACGAACGTGGTCAAGTGCCCGGCGAGGATCACCGCCGACAACCCCGCGACGCCCAGCCAGGGCATCTCAGCCGCCCTCCGCCGGTGCCGCCAGGCCAGGACGCCGGCCAGCACCGCGAACGGGATCAGGGCGTACAGGGCGTAGTGGCGTACCGGGGACGGCAGGACGGCCAGCAGCAGCACGCCGAGCCCGGCGACCACCGTCTGACCGGCGATCCGCTCGACCGCCACCGACCGCACCCCGAGCCGGACGTCCCCGATGGACCGTCCATGGCGGACGGCCCGATGGACGTCGCCCGCGATCCCGCCCGGCAGCGTCGTGTTGAGGAACTGCGCCCGGTAGTACGCGGCGATCGCCCGGTGCAACGGCAGATTCACCCCGAGCCGGGTCGCCACCAGCCGCCACCGCCACGCGGAGCACACCGTCGTCAATGCGCCGGCCGCGAGCGCGACGCCGAGCGCGACCGCGTCGATCCGGCGTACGCCGGTCAGAAAGGGACCGGCGCCGACTCGCCACAACAACACGGCGAGCAGGGCTAGGCCGCCGATCGCTCGGATCCACCCCCAGAACGGGCGGCTCGGTCTGGACGCGGTCATCCACCCACCCTAACTACCGCCGGATGCGCCTGGACTAAACATCGCCGGACCGCCGGTACGACCGGCGCGGCGGGGGTTTCCGCCCGGCCGTCCGATATCCCGGGCCGCCTCACCGATGAGTTTCGCGGCCTGCGGCGGTCTGATCGGATGTAACCGCCGTGCCCGACGACAGACGAAGGTGATCATCGTGAAGTTCCAGGCCGTCATCGAACTCCATGGCAAGACCGCGACCGGGATCGTCGTGCCGGACGACGTGGTCGAAGGCCTCGGCGCGGGCAAGCGGCCACCCGTGCGCGCCACGATCCGGGGCTACGCGTACGAGACGACCATCGCGCCGATGGGCGGCCGGTTCCTGATCCCGGTCAGCGCCGACGTCCGCGCCGCGGCCGGGGTGGCCGCCGGGGACGAGGTCGAGGTGGAGGTCGTCGTCGACGCCGCTCCCCGGCAGGTCGAGGTGCCCGACGATCTGGCGTCGGCATTGGACGCCGTGCCGGCCGCCCGGCAGACCTTCGACGGGCTGTCGGTCAGCCTGCGCAAGTACCACGTCACCCAGGTGACTGGAGCGAAGACCGACGAGACTCGGCAGCGGCGCATCGAGAAGGCCGTCGCCACCCTCGCCGAGGGCCGCGCCCGCTGACCGGAGAGCCGTCGGCCGGACCGCCTGCCGCGACCGGGACGCCGGCCGCCGGAGGGCCGATCCGGAGGGCAAGATCGGCGACCGGGAAAATGGGGACGTGCTCGGTCTCGAACTCGTCGTCCTGCTCGGCCTCGCGCTGCTGATCTGCGGTCTGCTGGCCCGGCGTACGGGGGTGGCCTCCCCGGTGCTGCTGCTCGGCTGCGGGGTGCTGCTCGGCTTCATCCCGGCGCTCCGGGAGGTGCACCTGCCGCCGGAGATGGTGCTGCTGTTGTTCCTGCCCGCCCTGCTGTACTGGGAGAGCATCACCACCTCCCTGCGCGAGATCCGCAACAACCTTCGCGTCATCGTGCTCGTCAGCACCGCGCTCGTGATCGCCACGGCGGGCGCGGTCGCCTGGGCGGCGCACCTGCTCGGACTGCCGTGGGGTCCCGCGTGGGTGCTCGGAGCGGCGGTCGCGCCGACGGACGCGACGGCGGTCGGCGTACTGGCCCGGGCGTTGCCCCGCCGTCAGGTGACCGTGCTGCGCGCCGAGAGCCTCATCAACGACGGGACGGCCCTGGTCATCTACGGACTCGCGGTCGGGGTCACCGTCGGCGAGGAACATCTGAGCACCCTGCACGTGAGCTGGCTGTTTCTGGTCGCGTACGCGGGCGGGGCACTGGCCGGCGCACTCGTGGGCTGGCTGTCGGTGCAGGTCCGGCGCTGGGTCGACGACCGGGTGCTGGGCAACGTGGTGACGATCCTGACTCCGTTCTCGGCGTTCCTGCTCGCGGAGCTGGTGCACGCGTCCGGCGTACTGGCGGTCGTCGTCGCGGGACTGTGGCTGAGCCAGGCCGGGCCGCGGGTCATCCGGGCGGAGGCGCGGCAGCAGGCCGAGGCGTTCTGGTCGATGGCGACCTATCTGCTGAACGGGACGTTGTTCGTGCTGATCGGCCTGCAGGTGCAAGACGCCGTACGCGGTCAGGACGGCAAGGCGTTCACGGAGGGCCTGACGGCGGTGGCGATCATCTCGGCGGTCGTCATCGGCACCCGGTTCCTCTGGCTGTTCACCACGCCGTACCTGATCCGGGCGCTGGACCGGCGACCGCAGCAGCGGCTGCGCCGGGTCGGGGCCCGGGGTCGCGTGGTCAGCGGGTTCTCCGGCTTCCGGGGCGCGGTGTCGCTGGCCGCCGCGCTCGCGGTGCCCCGGATGATGGCCTCGGGAGAGCCCTTCCCGAATCGGGACATGATCATCTTCGTCACGACCGGCGTCATCGTGGTGACCTTGGCCCAGGCGCTGCTCCTGCCCCGGGTCGTACGCTGGGCGCAGCTGCCGCCCGACGACTCCCCCGCCCAGGAACGGCACCTCGCGGAGACGACCGCGACCGAGGAGGCGCTCGCGGCGATGCCCCGGATCGCCGACGGTCTGGGGGTCGAGCCGAAGGTCGTCGACCGGCTGCGGCACGAGTACGAGAAGCATCTGCGGGTCCTGCGGGCGTCCGAGCCGGACGTCGACGACCAGCCCGCGTTGACCTACGACCAGCAGTACACCGAACTCAAGCTGGCCGTGCTGGCGTACAAGCGGGCGACCGTCGTGCGGCTGCGCGACGACGGCAGCATCGACGACATCGTGCTGCGCGACGTGCAGACCCGGCTGGACCTGGAGGAGGTGCGGCTGACCCGCCGCGAGGCCCTCGACTAGCGCGCGCATAGGGTGATCGCATGCGCACAACAACGGTGGGAACCGAAGGTCCGGAGGTCGGCGTCATCGGCCTCGGCTGCATGGGGATGAGCCACGCTTACGACGATCCGGCCAACCGCGACGACGCGACCTCGATCGGCGTGATCCGGCAGGCGCTCGATCTCGGCGTGACGCTCATCGACACCGCCGACGTCTACGGCCCCTACACCAACGAGGAACTGGTAGGCCGGGCGCTGACCGGGGCGTACCGGGAGCGGGCGGTGCTGGCCACGAAGGTCGGGCTCGTGCCCGGCGGCCAGGGCGGCGCGACCACGAACACCTCGCCGGGGGTCGGCCGCGACGGCAGCCCCGAGCACGTCCGCCGGTCGATCGACGCCAGCCTGCGGCGGCTGGGCACCGATCATGTGGACCTCTACCAGCTGCACCGGGTGGACCCGGCGGTGCCGATCGAGGAGACCTGGGGCGCGATGGCGGAGATCGTCGCGGCTGGCAAGGCCCGGCACATCGGTCTGTCCGAGGTCGGTGTCGAGGAGATCCGCCGGGCGCAGGCGGTGCACCCGGTCGCTTCGGTGCAGTCGGAGCTGTCGCTGTGGACGCGCGACCCGCTGGCCGAGGTGCTGCCCTACTGCGCGGCCGAGGGCATCGCGTTTCTGCCGTTCTCGCCGTTGGGCCGGGGATTCCTCGCCGGTCGCGTGTCGTCGTTCGACGAGTTGCCCGCCGACGATTTCCGGCGGAAGTTGCCGCGTTTCCAGCAGGACGCGCTGCGGGCCAACCTGGCCCTCGTCGGCCGGGTCCAAGCGGTCGCCGACCGGGTCGGGGCGACTCCGGCGCAGGTCGCGCTGGCCTGGGTACTCGCACAGGGCGAGCGGGTGATCCCGATCCCGGGCACGAAGACCCCGAAATACCTGGTCGACAACGCGGCCGCGGCCGACCTCCGGCTCAGCGCCGAGGATCTGGCCGAGCTGGACGCGCTGCCGGCCCCGGAAGGAAGCCGGTACTAGACATGGCCGTGGTGTACAAGGCTGATCTGCAGCCGTCGAAGCTCGACCTGGTGAACGCCTGGCTGCCGGGCCGCCCCTGGTTCGCGGGACCGGCCGGTGTGCCGGTGGACCGCATCGCCGCCTGCCGGTTCGACGACCCGGCCGGTGAGGTCGGTGTCGAGGCGATCCTGGTCCGGGCCGGGGACGGGCCGATCTACCACACGCCGCTCACCTACCGCGGCGCTCCGCTGGCGGGGGCGGAGGCGTACCTGCTCGGCACGTCGGAGCATTCGGTGCTCGGCACGCGGTGGATCTACGACGCGCTCGGCGATCCGGTCTATGCCGCTGTCCTGACCGCTGCCATCGTGTCCGGCGGCGGCGAGGCCGAGGAGTACATCGAGCACGAGGACGGCCGCCAGGAACGGCGGGAGCCCTCTATGACGGTGCGCGGCAGCGGCATCCCCGGGACGGTCGCGGCTCGGATCACCGTCGTCCGCGACGTCGTCGACGGCGACCCGGCGCGGGTGATCACGGACGGCGCCGAACTGCACGTCGTCCGGGTCGTCGGCACACCGGCCGAGGGCGCGACGCTCACCGCGACCTGGCCGGGCGCGACCCCGGCCGTGCTCGCTTCGCTGTAGTCCCGTCGCGGTTCACAGAGCCGAGCGGAACTTGCGGACGGTCTCGTCCCAGCCGGTCAACGCCGACCGCCGGGTCAGCGCGGCCGTCCGCAGGTCCGCGCGTACGTGCGGGTCGGTGAGCCAGGAGCGCACGGCCCGCGCGTAGGACGCCGGGTCTTCGGGCGGCACGAGCAGCCCGCCCCGGCCCAGCGCCTCCGGCACGCCGCCGACGTCGGTCGCCACCACCGGCATCCCCCGGGCCAGCGCCTCGGTGATCACCATGCCGTAGGTCTCCCCCCGGCTCGCGACACACAGGAGATCGCCAGACCAGCGGGTACGCACACCGCCGAGCACGATCCGGTCGGCCAGGCCGGCGGAGTCGATCTGCTTCCGCAAGGCGTCCACATAGGCGGGATCCCGATCGAGCGGGCCGGCGCAGTCGAGTGTCCACTCCAGATCGGCCAGGCTCGCGAGCGCGTCCACGAGGATGTCGTGCCCCTTGACCGGGGTGACCGCGCCGACGCAAACCAGCTTCGACCCCGCCGCCGTCCCGGCTTCGACCGGGGTGGCGTCCACGCCGGGTTCGGCGACGTGGACCCGGTCGCTGCGGTACGCGTACAAGCCGAGCACGAGCCGGCGGGTCCACTGGCTGGTGGTGACGACGGCGCCGACCGAGCGCAGCGCGCGGGTCTCCTCGGGAGTGGACAGTGGCATGTGCATCAGCAGGACGAGTCGCAGCCGCCGGTGGCGGGCGAGCACCTCGGGGGCCGCGGAGCCGACCAGCCCGTCGAGGACGACCGTGGCCTGGTCGGGCCGGGCGGACAGCACCTCGTCGAGCCGGTCGAGGTCGGCCGGGGACGGGTGTGGCCAGGCGCCTTGGACCGGATGCTCGACCACGTCGAGACCCTGCGCGCCGAGCCCGTCGATGACCCGGCGATCGTAGATGTTGCCGCCGCTGGGCGTGGCGTCGATGTCGTTCGGGACGACGAAGTGGACGGTCGTCGCGCTGCCGGTCATAGGGCCCTTTCGTAGGTGGCCCAGGCGATGTGTGACTCGTGCAGGGTGACGGCGAGGCCGCTGAGCCCTCGCGCGGTCTCGCCGAGCTGTCCGGAGTGGACGCCGTCGGCCAGCCGGTCGGCGATCGCCCGCGCGAGCACCTCGGTGGTGGTGTTCAGGCCGGTGAACTCGGGCAGCTCGTCGAGGTTGCGCAGGTGGTACGCGCCGACGATCCGCTTGAGCGTGTCGGCCGCCAGTGCGATGTCGACGACGACGCCGTCACTGTCCAGATCAGACCGCTTGAAGGTGGCGTCGACGACGAAGGTCGCGCCGTGCAGCCGCTGGGCGGGCCCGAAGGTCTCGCCGTGGAAGCTGTGCGCGATCATCATGTGATCCCGGACGGTAACGCTGAACACTTCACTCTCCTGGGTTCTCGTCGGCGTAGGTGATGACGTGGCACATCGGCAGGTCGCCGGCGGCGATGCGGGGCAGGACCTCCGGCAGGTCCCCGAAGGCCGACTCGCCGCCGAGCAGCGCGTCGAAGGCCGGATCTTGGAGCAGGTCGAGCGCGGTACGCAGGCGGTCGCCGTAGGTGCGGCTGTCCCGGCGGGCGGGCGCGACCCGGCCGACCTGACTGCTGCGCAAGGTGATCCGTCCGGAGTGGAAGATCCCGCCGAGCCCGAGGCTCACCTCGCGGTCGCCGTACCAGCTCAGTTCGGTGATCGTGCCCTCGTCGCGGACCAGGTCGAACGCGGTACGCAGACCCGCCTCGGTCGCGCTGGCGTGGTACACGAGGTCCCGGCCGGTCCGGGCGGCGGCCGGAGTCGCGAACCGCGCGTGGATCTTCGTGGCGACCGCCCGCTTCGCCTCGTCGACGTCGACGAGTTCCACGTCCACGCCGGGGATCTTGGCGAGCACGGCGGCGACCCCGCACCCGACCATGCCCGCGCCGATGACCGTCACCCGGTCGCCGACCAGCGGCGGGGTGTCCCAGAGGGCGTTGACCGCCGTCTCGACCGTGCCTGCGAGCACGGCACGTTTCGGATCCATGCCGGGGGGAACCTCCACCACGGCGCTCCTCGGCACGACGTACCGGGTTTGGTGGGGATGCAGGGCGAACACGGTGGTCCCCGCGTCCGGCCCGGCCTCGATCACGCCGACGCTGAGGTAGCCGTATTTGACCGGCGCCGGGAAGTCGCCCGCCTGGAACGGGGCGCGCATCCGGGCGTACTGGTCGGGGGGCACCTCGCCGCGGAAGACGAGGGTCTCCGTGCCCCGGCTGACGCCGGAGTAGAGCGTACGGACTTCGACGTCGTCGTCGCCTCGCGGCGGGAGAGCTTCCTCGCGGATCTCTCCGGCTCCGGGCGTACGCACCCAGAAGGCGCGTGCTGTGCCAGTCCCCATAATTGATGATTGTGCCGATGATGCGTACCGGACCGGTGGCAGGGCTCGCCGTTCAGGTCGGACTCCTCGCCGGACTTTCCGGTTCGGTGGGGCTGACCGGGCTCGGCTGGACGCTGGGCACCGCCTACGGGCTGACCCTCGCCGGCCTGCTGACCTGGGCTTTGCGGTCGGACGGCCGGGATCTCGGCCCGGCTGACCGGATCACGCTCGCGCGCGCCACGCTCGTCGGCGGGGTGCTGGCGATGTCGGTCGTGGTCCCCGGCCCGGTGTGGGTGATCGTCTGGACGTCGACGCTCGCGTTGATCCTCGACGCGATCGACGGCTGGATCGCCCGGCGTACCGGGACCGACTCGCCGCTGGGCGCCCGGTTCGACATGGAGGTCGACGCGTTTCTGCTGCTCGTGCTCGCCGTCTACGTCGGGCGGTCGGCCGGGGTGTGGGTGATGCTCATCGGGCTCATGCGCTACCTGTACGCCGTCGCCGGGCGGCTGCTTCCGTGGCTGCGCGGCCAGGTCCCCTACCGGCATTGGCGCAAGGTCGTCGCCGCCGTGCAGGGCATTGTGCTCGTCTGCGCCGCGTCGGGGATCTTCCCTCACTGGGCGGTCGTGACCGCACTGGCCACCGCCCTGGCGCTACTGCTCGAATCGTTCGGGCGGGACGTCGTGTGGCTCGCCGCGCAGCGCTTTCCCGCGTTGCGCCGGCTCGGCCCGCTCGTCTTCCCGCTCGCCGCAAATGCCCGCGCCTGGGACGGGCGCCCCCTTGTACGCTCCTCGGCATGACCGACGGGGAGATCAAGATCCGGCGCTCGGCCCGGGTCCTGCTGTTGGACGCCGACGATCGCGTACTGCTGTTGAAGATCCACGACCCGTCGGCGGTGCGTGGTCCCAATCCTCTGCCGAGCAGCGACTTCTGGCTCCTCGTCGGGGGTGGGGTCGATGCCGGTGAGACCTACGAGCAGGCCGCCCAGCGGGAGGTGTTCGAGGAGACCGGCATCACCGACCTCACCCTCGGCCGGTGCATCCTGGAACACGACAAGGTCGTCGAGAATCCCTACGGCGAACTGCAGCACGTGTACCAGCGGATCTTCGTGGGCCGGGTGCCGTCGGGCGTACCGGTGAGCTTCGACGGGCACGAGCCGCTGGAGGCGTCCACGACCCTCGGCTACGCCTGGTTCACCCATGCCGAGATCCTCGACCGTGAGCGACACGAGACCTTCGTCCCGCTCGGCCTGAGCGGACTGTTCGCCGAGGCTCTCCTACGCTGAGCGGCATGGACGTGTTTGCCCGCGCGTGGGGCCTGACCCGATCGATCGCGATGTATCACGGGATCCCCGGACGGCAGCGCCGGATGCGCCGGTTCTACGGCCAATTCCTGGGTCCGGGCGACGTCGGGTTCGACATCGGCGCGCACGTCGGCAATCGCGTACGCGCCTGGCGGGCGCTGGGCGCGCGGGTGATCGCCGTCGAGCCGCAGCCCGACTTCGTCCGGCTGCTGCGGCTTCTGTTCGGCCGTTCGCGCGACGTCGTCCTGGTGCCCTCGGCGGTGGGCGCCGCACCCGGCCGGACGGCGATGGCGCTGTCGTCGGCGACCCCGACGGTCTCCTCGATGTCCCCGGAGTGGATCAACTCGGTCACCCGGGACCACCGGTTCGCCGGGATTCACTGGAACCGGACCGTCGCCGTGGACGTCGTCACGCTCGACCAGCTCGTCACGGCGTACGGCGTACCGGCGTTCGTGAAGATCGACGTCGAGGGCTTCGAGCCGGAAGTGCTCCGCGGCCTGTCCCACCCGGTACGCGCGCTGTCGTTCGAGTACCTGCCGCCCGCGCACGACGCCGCGCTCACCTGCCTGGACCTGGTCGAGAAGCTCGGCGACTACGAGTACAACTACTCGCCCGTCGAGACCATGCGGCTCGCCTCGGCCGGCTGGCTCGACGCGGCCGGGCTGACCGCGCTGCTGGAGCGGTTCCGTCCCTTGGGCCGCTCCGGCGACGTGTACGCCCGCCGCAGGTCTCAGCCGGTCACGCCGCGCCGCGAAGATATGTGAGCACCGCGGAGACGCGACGATCCGAGTCGGGGTCGAGATCGAGTTTGGCGAAGATGTTGCCGACGTGTTTGCGGACCGCCGCTTCGCTGACGACCAGCCGCTCGGCGATCGTCGGATTGGTGTAGCCCTCGGCCATCAAGGCGAGCACCTCGCGTTCGCGGTGGGTGAGCGTGGCGAGCGGACCGTCGTTACGGCGCCGGGCGACGAGATGGCGTACCACGTCGGGGTCGATGACGGTGCCGCCCGCGGTGACCCGGTCGAGATTGTCGAGGAACTCGCGAACGTGACTGACGCGGTCCTTGAGCAGGTAGCCGATCCCACCGCCGGAGGTGGAGGCGAGCAGGTCGGCGACGTACGCCTCGGCGATGTACGCCGACAGCAGGACGATCGCGATGCCGGGGTGCGCGGCCCGGATCGCGACGGCGGCCCGGAGCCCCTCGTCCGTGTGAGTCGGCGGCATGCGGATGTCGGTGATCACGACGTCGGGCTGCCGCCCGGCGGTGTACGCCAGCAGCGCGTCGGCGTCCGCGACGGCGGCGACCACCTCGTGACCGGCCTTCTCCAGGATTCCGGCGAGTCCTTCGCGCAGGAGCGCCGAGTCCTCGGCGATCACGATGCGCAACGACCGTCTCATTGGCTGATCGGGCATGTCATTCTCACATGGGTCGGGCCGCCGGGCGGGCTGCTGATGTCGAGTACGCCGTCGACGGCGTCGATGCGGGCGGCGAGCCCGGCCAGTCCGGTTCCCCGGCTCGGGTCGGCGCCTCCGTGGCCGTCGTCCACGACGATCACGGTGAGCGCGTCGTCGGCCACCCAGGCGTGCACCTGAGCGCTACGCGCGCCGGAATGGCGGGCGATGTTGGTCAGCGCCTCGCTCACGAGGAAGTACGCCGCGGTCTCCACCCGGGCGGGCAGCCGCTGCCCCGGCAGGTGCAGGTCGGTGTCGACCGGGACCGGCGACCTGGCGGCCAGCTCGTGGATCGCCGGGCCGAGGCCGTGATCGGTCAGCACCTGCGGGTGGATGCCGCGCACGGTCGCCCGGAGGTCCTCCAGGGCCTCCTCGGCGAGGGAGTGCGCCTGGGTGACCAGGTCGAGTGCGGGTCCCTCGGCCAGCTCCAGCTCGGCCCGCCCGAGCGTCATGGTCAGGGCGACGAGCCGTTGCTGCGCGCCGTCGTGCAGGTCGCGTTCGATGCGGCGACGCTCCGCCTCGAAGGCGTCGACGAGCCCGGCCCGGGAGCGGCGTAGCTCGGTGACGGCGGCGACCAGCCGAGCCTCGGGTGGATCGAGCAAAAGCCGGGTGAGCGCGGCCTGGGCGCTGGCGAGCGCGGTCATCAGATAAGCGGCGGCGGCGAGCGCCACGACCCCGGCCGCCACGGCGAACGCGGCCTCACCGGTGCTCTCGATCCGCCAGCCGAACACCTCCACCGGCGCGTACCGGACGAGGACCGGCGCGAGCAGCAGCACGAGCGGGGTCGTGACCGCCACCGACAGCACGAGGACGTCGACGAGCCACCAGACCGTCGCCAGGAGGACGGCGTACCCGATCTCCGGCCACGCGACGGGCAGGGTCCGCCAGGTGCGCAGCCGTTCCCGCAGCGTCGGGCGCCGGCCGTCGGACGGCTGCGGGAACACCAGCCGGAGCCGAGCCCGCTCGAGCTCCGCGAGGACGGTGGTCACCAGGGGGATGCTCACCAGGAGCAGAAGTCCGACCACGGTCAGCCCGAGGACGAACATCGCCGCCAACACCGACAACACGCCGATCCCGATCGGTACGGCCGACAGGAGGTAGACCAGCGACCGCCACGGCCACGCCGAAAGAAGGAAACGCCAGGGGCGACCGCGTACGGCGGTCCAGGCGTCGGCGTAGGGGCTCACTTCACCCAGCGTAGGGGTTGGCCGAGCCGGCGACGGTAGCGCGTGCGCTACCCCGGACCTCGCGCCTCGGCCAGTGCGCCGGATTCGCGTACGGGCTGGACTGGACGCATGACGCAGACCCTCACCGCCCCGGCCGTAGCGCTGGAGAACGTGATCCGCACCTACCGCTCCCGGGCCGGCGACGTCGCGGCGCTTCGCGGCGTCACCCACGCTTTCGCTCGCGGCAGCTTCACCGCGATCATGGGGCCGTCCGGTTCGGGGAAGTCCACTCTGCTCCACGTCGCCGCCGGGCTCGACCGGCCGGATCGCGGCCGGGTGACGGTCGCCGGCACGGCACTGGACAGCCTGGGTGAGACCGCTTTGACGGAGTTCCGCCGGACCTCGATGGCATTCGTGTTCCAGGCGTACAACCTGCTCGACGCACTGACCGCGTACGACAACGTCGCTCTGCCGGCCAGGCTCGCGGGGCTGCCGGTCGACCCGGCGGCGGTGCTGGACGCGCTGGACCGGGTCGGGCTGCGTACGCTCGCGAAGCGCCGTCCCACCGAACTGTCCGGCGGACAACAGCAGCGGGTCGCTATCGCGCGGGCGTTGTACGGCGTACCCGGAGTGATCTTCGCCGACGAACCGACCGGCGCGCTCGATCGGAGCACCGGCCGGGAAGTCCTGACGCTGCTCCGCGCGCTGGCGGACGGCGGCCAGACGGTGGTGATGGTGACCCACGATCCCCTCGCCGCCTCGTACGCCGACGAAACCTTGTTCCTCGCGGACGGGCAGACGGTCGGCCGCCTCCATCGGGCCGACGCCGACGCGATCGCCCGGCGCATGACCGAGCTGGAACGCCGATGAGCTCGGCGACCCTGCGGTTGTCCCGCCAAACCGTCCGGGCCTCGTGGCCCGCCTACCTGGGCGCGTTCGTCGCCCTCGCCAGCGGTGTCGTCCTGACCGCCACCACGGTCACCTTGATCGGCTCGGTCGACGCCACCCTCGCCACGCTCGGCGGCGGGGCGACCCAGGATCAGCGGTCCCAGCTCGACGACTTGACCTCGATGTTCGGCATCATGTCGGCGATCTCGCTGTTCATGGCGATCTTCGTCGTCGGCAGCACGTTCGGATTCGTGATCGCGACCCGGCGACGCGAGCTGGGCCTGCTGCGGCTCATCGGCGCCACCGGGCGTCAGGTACGCCGTCTCGTGCTCGGGGAGTCGATCGTGGTCGCCGTTGCGGCCGCCGTCGTCGGATGCCTCGTGGCGACGCCGCTGACGGGGCCGGTGCTCGCTCTGATCCGCCTCATCGGGCTCACCGACCTGCACCTTGTCGCGCCACCAGCCTGGCCGGCCTGGGCGATCGCCGCGCCGACCGGCATTGTGGTGGCGATGCTGGGCGCCCGGAGATCCGCCCGGCGGGCTGCTCGGATCTCCCCGTCGGCGGCGCTGCGGGAGGCGACGGTCGAGCGCACCCGTCCGAGCGTCGCACAATTGGTGGTGGGCATCCTCTGCCTGGCCACCGTGCTCACCACGATCGTGCTGACCCAGCACGCGGAGCCGCTCTTCGCCCTGGTGACGTCGGTCCTGCTACCCGAAGTCGTGGTCATCGCCGTCATGTCCTTCGGGACGCTGATCGTCCCGCGACTCGCAGCACTCCTGGCTCTCCCGTTCGCCGGTCGCGACGTGACCGCCCGGCTGGCCCGCGACGACCTCCGGGCCGGCGTACGCACGACGACCTCGGTCGCCGCGCCGGTCATCGCGATCTCCGCCATCGCCGGGTCGATGCTGCTCGCGCTGAGTTTCACCGCCGACTGGACCTCCGCCCAGGATCGCGCCCAGCTCCACGCGCCGCTGGTGGTACGCCCCGGCGCCGGGCACGAAATTGACGCCGCGACCAAGATCGCAGCAAACCCTCTTGTCGGGACGGTCGACGTGCGACGCCAGCTGACGATCCCGTTCGAAGAGGACGGTCAGGAACGCCTGGAGGTCGACGCCATCGACGTCGCCACCGCGACGATCGCCCGGGGACTGCACGCTACGAAGGGCGATCTCGCGCGCCTTCGCGGCCCGGCCGTAGCCGTCTCCGAGACGCAGGTGATCGACAGCGGCGTCGGGGTCGGCGGCCGGCTCACCGCCTGGATCGACGGCCGACGGACGGACCTCACCGTCGTCGCCGTCGTGCCCGCCGCCCCCGACCTCTACTCCGACATCCTGCTGCCCGCTGATCTCCTGGACGCGGCCGAACCCGGCGGCGACTTGTTCGTCGTCCCCGTGCCGGGTGCGGAGACTCAGGCCGCGAAGGCGCTCAGCCGGACGCTGGCCGGGACCGGCAGCCGGGTGCTGACGGCGGAGGAATGGATCGCCGAGGTCACCGATCAGGTGCGGCGCAGCAACAACTTCGGCCTCACCGTCCTGCTTGGACCCGCCGGGTTCTATGCCGCGATCGCGGTGGTCAACGCCACGCTGATCGGCGCGACCGGGCGACGTCGCCAGCAGCGGACGCTCGACCTGCTCGGCGCGACCCGGCGCCAGGTACGCCGATCGGTGCTGTGGCAGGCCGTTCTGGTCACCGGCGCGGGTCTGGTCCTCGGCGCCCTCACCACAGCGCTGCTCGGCTGGCACGTCCGCCGGACGGTCACCGCCGACCTCGCCGGGAGCGGAGTGGATGTCCCCATGACCATTCCGTGGCTTCCGCTGGCCGCCATCGTCGTCGCCTGCGTCGGGCTCGCCTTGGCGGCGGCCGCGGCGGGCACGGCCGACCTTCGCAAGCGAGCCGCCACTTGATCAGGCCGGGCCGCTTGATCGGGCCGCGTGATCAGGCCGGGTGATCAGATCGCGTGATCGGACCGTCGCTTGATCAGGCCGCTTGATCAGGCCGCCGCGTGATCGGGCCGGGTGATCGAGCCGGGTCTGCTCGCTCGACGGGCGGGCCTGGCGTGACGTCTGGCTACGGCCAGGCGATGCCGAGCGCCTCGGCCAGTTCCTTGTCGGCCGGCTCGACCAGGTGGCGGCCGTCCGGCAAGGCGACGACCGGGATCGACATGCGACCGTCCTGCACCCGCTGGACGTAGTCGCGCGCCGTGTCGTCCGCGTCGGTGTCGATCCAGGCGTACGCGACGCCGTTGCGGTCGAGGAACCGCTTGGTGCGTACGCAGTCGCCGCACCAGGTCGCCCCGTACACGGTGAGGGTGTCAGTCATGTCTCGATCAAGTCCCGCGCGCAGCCGGGTATTCCCGCCATGGCAAGGGTGCGATCGCCGGCCGACCGGCTGCTACTCGGCCACCCCGGCCTCTTGCATCAGGCCCGTCGCGGTGGATACCGTCCGCTCGTGTCCTACCTCGAGCTGGCCTGCCGTCTGTTGCTGGTGACCGTCTTCGCCACCGCCGTGGCCGGGAAGATCGCGAGCCGCCCGGCCTGGCGGGCGTTCGTCGACTCGCTCAACCGCATGGACGCCGTCCCCGCTCGCCTGCTGCACCCGGCCGCGTGGGCCTCACTCGCCGCGGAGATCGCGATCTCGCTCCTGCTCGTGGTGCCCGGCCGGATCTTCGGGGCGGCCGGGTTCGTCCTCGCGATCGGCCTGCTCGGATCGTTCACAGTGGCCATCACGAGCGCGATCCGCCGTGGCAAGAACGCGCCCTGCCGGTGCTTCGGCGCGTCGGTCACGCCACTGGGATGGAGTCACGTCGTTCGCAACTCGGGCCTGATGGTGCTGGCCGCGCTCGGCCTGACCGCCGCGCTGAGCGGCGGCCCGATCGAGGTGGCGCCCGCGGTCGTCGCGGCCGCCACCGGCGTCGTCGTAGGCCTGCTGGTCACCCGGCTCGACGACCTGCTCGCGCTCTTCCGCACTCCCTGAAACAGCCACTGGTACGCCACGGCGCTCAGCGGGCGACCACTTCGGACGCGGCGGCGACGGCGTACGTGGCGAGCCAGAAGAGTCCGATCAGGAGGCCGATCGCGGCGGGGATGAGCGCCCGGACGAGGCCCCGGCCCCGAGCCCGCCAGCCGCAGACGATCGCCAGGACGCTGGGCGCCGTCGCCATCCCGACCAGGGCGAACCGGACCAGCAGATCCCGCCCGGGATGCGGCGGCAGGTGATAGTCGGGAATCCACGTCCGCAGCCCGACCCCGGTCGCCCAGGCGCCGCCGAGCGCGACGACAGCGGCGAGCGCCCCGATCCACGCGTACGCCAGGGTCGGGTCGTCGACGTCCTCGGTCGCGATCGCGTCGGTCGGCGATTCCACCGGCAATTCCATGGCGCACCTCTCCGCGTACCACATCTGCTGGAGGAAACGCCGCGCGGACCGGGACGTAACGGACTAACCAAGCGCGGCTGCGACCGCCGCCCCGACGAAGATCACCTGGAGCACCGTACGCAGTGGCAGCGGGGTGGCCGGCTTGCCGCCGAGAGTGAGCCCCCGGCGTGCGGCCTGGACGTTGGCGGGGAACATCGCGAGCATCAGCAGGGCGAGGCAGATCGCGGCGAGCGGGGCGAGTGGCTTGATCAGCAGACCGACCGCGCCCGCGAGCTCCAGGACACCGGTCAGTGTGACGAGCAGATCCGGCCGGGGCAGCCGCGGCGGGATCATGGCGATCATGTCGCGCCGCCACTTCGGGAGGAAGTGCACGACGCCGGTCGTGACGAACATGAGCGCGAGGCCGCCGCGCAGGGCGGACTGCCAGGCGTCGAGTGCGTCCACGCCGACGAGGCCGAGCAGGCGCAGGACGGCGAATCCGCCGATGAGAGCGATGAGAGGGGCCATGACGCGTCTCCAATCTTGTCGTTGACAAGATTGCTCCCTCACCGGGAACTTGTCAACGGCAAGATTCGTGACGCGCCCCACTCGAATCGCTGCGGATCACGGTTACGCGCCTCCAGTTGGGCGATGGAAACCTGCGTAACCGTGATCCGCACCGAACGGGTCAAGGCTTGCGGGCGATCACCACTCCGTTGGCGCCGGGCGCGTCCAACGGGACGACACGGACGTCGGCGAAGCCTGTCTCGGTGAGCCAGGCGGCGTACTCCACATCGGAGTAGTTCCGGCCGCCCTCGGTCTCGACGATCATGTTCATCCCCATCAGCGCCGCTTCGGCCGGCCCGGTCCGGTCGGCGTTGAGCAGCAGCTCGGAGATGATGAGGACGCCGTCGGGCGGCAGCGCGGCGTAGCACTTCGCGAGCAGGTCGCGGTTGGTCGCCTCGTCCCAGTCGTGCAGGATCATGCTCAGCAGCAGCACGTCATAACCGTCCGGCAGCGCCGGGTCCGCACGGAAGTCGCCCGGCACCGTCTCGATGCGGTCGGCCAGTCCGGCCGCCGCGATCTTCCCGGCCGCGATCTCGCACACGTGCGGCAGATCCAGCACCGCGGCCTTGAGGTGGCCGAAGTTCCGGCACAGTTCGATCGGGTACGCCCCGCCGCCGCCACCGACGTCGAGCAGCCGCGAGTGCGGCCCGAAGTCGTACGCCGAGGCGAGGGTGCGCGCGGTGAAGATCGAGGTGGAGAACATGGCCTCCCAGAACTCGGCCAGCATCGCCGGATCGCCGGTCTCGAAGGCCGAGCGGTCGGTGTCGGGATCCCAGGTCAGCGGGCGGTCCTCGCGCAGCGCCTCGCCGATGCGATGCCACGGCAGGTAGGTCTTCACGTCGCAGTACCGGACCTGTCCGCCGAAGTAGTAGGGGCGCCCGGCGACGAGGAACTCCTCCGCGATCGCGGAGTTGCGATACCCGTCGCCGTCCCGGTCGAGCAGGCCGAGCGAGGCGCAGGCGGCCAGCAGCATGTCGGCGGGACGGTCGGCGAGCCCGAGTTCGTCGCGCAGGTCGGCGACCGTGACGACCCGGCCGCCCGCGATCCGGGTGAACAGGTCCAGCTCGACGGCGACGGCGAGGGTCTTGAAGCGCCAGAAGCCGGTCACGAGCCGCATCAGCGGAGTGGGAGTGATCATCCGGCCATTCTCATGTAGACGGTTTGAGCCCGTCCAGCAGTACGGTGAGAAATGCGTCGATGTGGTCGGCGGCTCCGGACCGGGCGACGGCGTACGCGGCCTCGCCGATGACCGCCGTCAGGGTGCCGAGCGGGATGTCGGCGCGTACGCGGCCCGCCCGTTGGGCGCCGGTGAGCATCGTCTCGACGGCGGCGACGAGCTCGCCACGGAGTGCCGTGGTCTCCGGCGCAGCCAAGCCCCGCAGGTTGTCGCCCGCCGCGTGGTGCGCCGCCTGGAACGTCATCAGCTCGCCGAGGAACGTACGCAGCGCCCGATCCGGCCGGTCATCAGCGGCCAGGTCGCGCGCTCGGGCGACCACGGGGCGCAACAGTCCCGCGACGGCCGCGTCGAGGAGCGCCTCCTTGCCGCCGAACGCGCGCACGACGGTGCCCGCGCCGAGGCCGGCCTTCTTGGCGATCGCCTCGACGGTGAGCGCGGCGTCGGGCTCGGCGAGCAGCGCGGTGGCGGCGTCGAGCGCCAACTGCCGGTTGCGTACGGCGTCGGCCCGGCTCGGAGTTGACATCTGGAACGTCCCTTCCACATAATCTGGAATGAGCATTTCAGTTATCGTACTCGAGGAGTGGCCGTGAACCATCGCATCCTGATCTCGGGCGCGAGCATCGCCGGGCTGACCCTGGCGCACTGGCTGGCCAGGCACGGTTTCCAGCCCACCGTCGTCGAGCGGGCCGACCGGCTCCGGACCGGCGGCAACGGCGTCGACGTACGCGACCAGGCCACCGACGTCGTGGACCGCATGGGCCTGCTGCCGCGGATCCGGGCGGCCGCCACCGACGTGCACGGCATGAAGTTCGTCGACGCCGACGACCGGGCGGTGGCCCGGATCGACATCCGCGACCCGGGCAGTGTGGAGATCATGCGCGGCGACCTGGTCGCCCTGCTGCACAGCGTGACCGACGTGGAGTACGTCTTCGGCGACCGCATCGCGGCGCTGCGCCAGCACGGCGACGGCGTCACCGTCGACCTCGCCCACGCCGGTACGCGCCAGTTCGACTTGGTCGTCGGAGCCGACGGACTGCATTCGGCAACCCGGCGGCTGGCGTTCGGCCCCGAGGCGGACTACCTCCGCTTCAAGGACCACTACTTCGCGTTCGCCGACGCCGACTCAGGGCTCGGCGAGGACCGCTGGGTCACCATGTTCAACACCCCGGGCAAGATGGCCGGGCTCTACCGGTCCGGCAACCATCCGCAGGCCAAGGCGTACTTCATCTTCCGGTCCCGGCCCATCGCCGTCGATCACCGCGACGTCGCCGAGCACAAGCGCCTGGTGCGGGAGGCGTTCGGGAACGATCGCTCGTGGCGGATTCCGGAGCTGCTCGACGCCGCGCTCGCCGATCCCGAGTTCTACTTCGACGCGCTGAGCCAGGTGAAGATGCCGACGTGGTCGGCGGGCCGGGTCGCGTTGACCGGCGACGCCGCCTGGTGCGCCTCCCCCGCCTCCGGCGCCGGCGCCGAACTGGCGCTGGTGGGGGCGTACAAGCTGGCCGAGGAGCTGGCCGCGGCCGACGGCGACCACCGGATCGCCTTCGACCGATACCACGCCGCGCACCGAGGGCTGGTGGCGAAGAAGCAGCGAATCGGCGTGAACGTGCGGGTGATGGTGCCGCGGACCGAAGGCGGGCGACGCGTACGCGATTTCGCCGCCCGCCTCCGGTCCTAGGGACTTTCCGCCCTGGGCACGCCAAACCGGCCAAGGCGCACAGGTCGATATGGCGATCAGCCCTCCGAAGACTTCCGGAGTTCGCGGGACTTGCCGCGGAACTCGGCCACGACCTCGTCGCCGCAGGTGACGGTCACGTCGTAGATGCCACTGCGGCCGTACCGGGTGCGCTCGGCCGCGACCGCGGTCAGCATGTCGCCCAGCTTCGCCGCCCGGACGAAGACGATGTCGCACGCCTCCGCCACCGTCGGAGTTCCATAGGTGTTGCACGCGAACGCGAACGCCGTGTCCGCCAGCAAGAACACGAACCCGCCGTGGCAGATGTCGTGACCATTGATCATGTCGCGGGTCACCGCCATCCGCGCCGTCGCCCGGCCCGGCATGACCTCGTCGACGGTCACCCCGGCGAGCTGGGACGCCCGGTCCCCGGCGTACATCGCGTCGGCGGAACGCCGGGCCAGCTCAAGCG
>JABFYB010000041.1 GCA_013361475.1 Hamadaea sp. | reverse complement strand
CCGCGATACTTCACCTTCACCAGCCGGGCGCAAGTGTCGGTCCCGTCCCAGTAGACATAGGAGCGCGCGGCCAACTCGCCGTCACGGGTGTCGTAGTGGCTGAACGAGTGCACCAGCCGGCCCGCACAGCCGTACCCGTCCGCGGCCGCGGACGCGGGATTCGCTAATGCGAACAGCCCGGCCGCGGACAAGACGGCCGCGGACAGGACGGCGGTCGCGGCGAGGGCGGCGGTCCTCCGCAAACGTCGCATGCGGTTTCCTCCTGATCGGTGGACGATGAGTCGCCTTGATCCTTCCATCCGATAAGTCCGCATTGTGGGCTTTTGCGGAATTCCGCCTATTCTCGTCTTCAGCGGTTGCTGCCTCGTCGGCAACATCTGCGCGGTGCCTCTTTATCTTCGATGGAGGGTGCTCTGCACGGGCCTTCGGAGCGGGTCGGCGCAGGAGTTGCCACCGGGCGTGCCCTCGGTATGCGATCCCTGCCCGTTTCTCGGGCTCATTCGCCGTGGGTGTGCACTCAGGCCCGGTTTTGCGCACAGGGAGGGTGCATGTCGCCGCGGTCGGCCCCGAGATCGCAGATGTAGGGCGCATTGTGGCCGTCGTGCGGCCGGCGCGTCAGCATCTTCGGTGGAGGGTGTTCCGCACGGGGCCTTCGTTGCGGATCGCTGAAGGACTTGCCGTCGTGTGCCCTCGGTATGCGATTCCTGGCCGTTTCTCGGCCTCATTCGCCCTGGGTATGCGCTGAGACTCCGTTTTGCGCACAGGGAGGGTGAATGTCGCCGCGATCCGGCCGCAGATCGCAGATGTAGGGCGCATTGCCGCCGCCGCGCGGCCGGCGCTTCAGCATCTTCGATGAAGCGTGTTGCGGACTGGTCTTCGGAGCGGGTCGATGAAGGTGGGTGGGAGGAATTCGGGGAAGCCGTCGGGTCGGATGCGTACTTCCCAGTGCCCGTGGTGGATCTCGCGATGGTGAAAGCCACAAAGGAGGACAGAGTTTGCCAAGCATGTGGTTCCGCCGTCTGCCCACGCCTTGAGATGATGACCATGACACCACTGCGGTGGCCGATCACATCCCGGGAACGCGCACCCCTTGTCCCGCAACACGAGCGCCCGCCGCAAGGGTCCGTCGATCAGTCTGCGGGCGCGGCCGACGTCGAGGACTTGCCCGTCGCCGCCGAGCACAGCGGGGATGATCATGGCATCGCAGGCGAGTCGTCGCACGGTCTCGGGGGTGAGCAGGTCACCGGTGTCGAGCAGGCCGGCGCCGACTTTGGCTTGGAGGGCGTCCCAGGGCAGGGTGACGGTGAGGTGCGGCTTCTCCCCACCGTTGTCGGGCAGCTCACCGGCGTTGAGGATCCGCTGGCACAGCTCGACCAGCGCATCAGCGCGTCGCGCACCGGCCGAGCGCAGATCCGCCTCGCCGGGCAGCGCCCGCCCAGCTGAGCCCGCAGCACCGTTTCTGCCCGCGCCGTCTCCGCTCGCGTCGCCTTCACATCCCGCGCTGCCGTCCCCGCCCGTGCCGCCGACCCCGCCCGCGTTGCCATTCCCCCTCGCGGTGCCATTCCCGCTCGCGCCGCCTTCACACCTCGCGCCGCCTTCTCCGCTCGCGCGACCGGGACCGGCGCACTCGCCGGATGCGGATGACGCCGTGGCTGCTGCGGTCGGGGCGGGTTTGCGGGGCGCGGACAGTGGGTCCAGAGCTGTGCGGACGATCGCGGCCATTTCCGCGTCGAGGACGCCGCGTACGCGGTATTCGCCGTCGCCGTAGGGCACGAGGGTGAAGTCACGTCGATCGTGGGCGGATCGTTCGGCGCGTTCCAACTCCCGGCGCAGGCGTTCCTCGGCAATCTCCGGTGCGACCATCTCCAGGATCTGCGACCGGTACTTCTCCAACACCTCCGGGCGCAGGCGATCGTCGACAGCCAGCCGAGTCAGCGCGTCGGCGGCTTTGGCCTTGCCGACCTCGCCGACCGCCGAGGGCAAATCGTGGACGGTCTTGGCGATCACCCGCGCCTGCTCCACGTTCACCTGCCCGGAAGACAACGCCGACTCCACCACCGGAACAGTCGGAAGCATCGCCGCCAAAGAGGTCCACGCGCGGGCGTCCTTGTCCCGGATCGCCAGCAGATGCGTCAGCCAGTTCACCGTCCCCGTCGCACCGGCGTTATACGGAACCTCACGACCGTCCGCAGTCGCGATCAACGCCGCCAACCGACCCGAGAGACGCTGGAGGAGAGCGAACGTGCGCCGGACTTCGTCGGTGATCTCGGCGTCCGACAGCGTCCACAGGGGACCGGCGAGCAGCTCGGCGACATCCGCCTCCACCTGCGCCAACACCCCCGTGCCCATGAGATCAAGTTTAGAACGTCTGTCGGAGTGCTAACCGGGGGAAAACCCAACCGGCACACAAGATGCCGACAAACGATCAAGCCCTTGACCCGTCCACATGCGATAGTGCGGCGGCGCCCGCGACCGGGTGGCCGCGGGCGCCGCATTCAGTTATTCAGGTGAGCGGGACGGGGTCAGACGCCGCTGGGGCACGGCGGGTCGGACTCCAGCAGGAAGTTCTGCGTACGCACGATGCCGGCTTCGACCTTCACCGTGATCGCCTGCGGAATCCAGCCGTCCTTGGCCACGATCACCTGGTAGGTGCCCTTCGGCAGCCACCAGGCGTACGCGCCCGAGGCGTCGGCGTGCAACGTGTAGCCGACCGTCGGGTCGGTGGTGAGGTTGAGCCGGATGACCGCCTTCACGCCGACGTGCGTACCGGAGCACGACAGGCCGGCGACGGTGCCCTGGACCTTGCCCCAGGATGCCGGCGGCGAGACGTTCATCTCGACGTCCACCGGCGAGATCGGGTACGGCGTCTTCGCTCGCAGCCCGAACTGCGCGGTGTACTTGCCCGGCTGGTCCACGCCCGCCGCAGCGGTCGCCGTCAGGGTGACGGTGATGGTGCGGGAGCTGCCCGCCGCCAACGTGAAGGTGCTCGGCGTCTCGCTCAGCCACGGGACGTCCGCGGCTTCGTCACAGTCGCCGAGACCGGGCAGGGTCTCCGAGGTCTTGGAGCCCACGAAGGACGACGGCGAGCCGCCGATCTTGTAGAAGCCGCAGGCGCCGGCGCCACGGTAGACGGTGAACCGGGTGTTCGGGCCGTCCGACCAGGTGTTCGTGGCCGGGTCGTAGGTGACCGTCCGGTTGGTGATGGCGGTCGAACCGCCCGTCACGCCACCGGCGAGCACGAACAGGCCGCCTGCGGCGGACCCGGCCGAGCCCCACAGGTCCAGCGGAGCGTCCGCGATCGGCGTCCAACCGGAGGCCGGGTCGAGGGCGAAGCCGTTGGACCAGTCCGAGTCACCGGAACCGCCGGCGCAGTAGATCTTCCCGCTGATGCCGCCGCAGGAGATCCACGACGCGTCCTGCGGGTACGCCGGACCGGTGCTGAACGTGCCGGACGCGGGGTCGAAGACCACCACGTCGTCGGTCGCGGTGCAGGAGCTGTCGCCGCAGCCGCCGACGAGGTAGATCTTGCCATTCGCCACGCCGACGCCGGCCGTGGCCCGCGCCGCCGGGTTCACGGCGCCGGAGACGGTGGTCCAGGCCCCCGTCGCCGGGTCGAAGACGTCGACCGTGCTCACCGGGTCGCCGTCACCCGTCCAGCCGCCGAGGACGTAGATCTTCCCGCCGGCTGCGGCGACCTGCGGCTTGGTCCGGCCGGTCGGCATGTTCGGCAGGGCCGTCCACGCGTTGGCGTCCGGGTCGTAGACGAAGGCCTTGTTCTCCAGGCCCGAGTCGACGCCGCCGCCGATCGAGTAGACCTTGCCGTTCAGCGTGGCCGCCGAGTTGTCGAAGACCTCGTCCGGGTAGTCGGCGATGCTCGACCAGGCCGCGTTCGGCGCGCTCGCGCGAGCCGGGACGGTGGTCGACTTGACGCCGCGCAGCGCGGTGCTGGCCTTCTCGGTCAGCTTGATCGTCTGCAGGTCGGCGCCCGGCTTGCTGAGGATCTGGAAGGCGCCCGACCGTTCGACGAGGTCGACCGTGGCCGCCGCCGATCCGGTGTTGGTCACCGTCACGCTGGTCTTGCGGACGGTGCCGTACGGCTGGAACGCCTGGATCGTCGTCGGTGTGACGGCCAGCCGCGGCGACTTCAGGGCGAAGTCGGCCCGCTTGTTGGCGTTGGCCACCACCGTCACCGACTTGGTGAGGGCGTTGTAGGGGCTCTTCGACGCGGTGAACGGGTGCGCTCCGGTGGCGCTGGAGAACAGCCAGTAGTAGCCGTCGCCGACCGCCGGGTCGTCCGCCGTGGCCACCGAGGTCGCGGTCTCGGCGGGGACGTCGTCGGAGACGACCTTCGCCCCGACCAGTCCGGTCGTGGTGTTGGCGTCGCTGACGAAGCCGGTGACCAGGCCGCCGTCGGCGGCGGCGCAGCCGCGGTCGACGAGCTGCACGTTGTCGACCTCCCACCACCAGGCGAAGGTGCCCTTGTAGTGGAAGCGGATCTGGGCGGTGGCCGAACCGGCCAGGCCGGGAAGGGCCAGCTGCTCCAGGCGCGGGCCACGGGCCGCGGTGGTGGACTGGTGCAGGACGGTGGTCCAGGTGGCCCCGCCGTCCGTGCTGATGTCGACGTCGCCGAACGAGTTGCTGAACGCCCGGTAGTCGTTGTTGAACCGCAGGTAGGGCAGGTTGGTGCCGGACAGGTCCAGCACCGGGGACACCAGCGAGGTGTCCTCGGTCTTGCCCGAGCCCGCCTTGTCGCTGTCCATGATGGCGAAACCGCCGGTGCCACCGGTGAGGTTGCCGCGCTTGCCCGGGTCGTCGAACGCCCAGACCGGGTTGGTGCCCTGGTGGTTCACCACGGTCCAGCCTTCCGGCGTGGTGAAGGTGTCGAACGACTCGCCCAGGATCGGGTCACTGAAGTTGACCTTGTATCCGGGCGCGGTGCAGTCCGTGGCGACCGGCAACGCGAGGTTGACCGTCTTCCCGGCGCCGCCCAGCGTCACCGCGGTGGTGGTCGTCTGGTAGCCCGGGATCTTCGCGCTGGTGGTCAGCGAGTGGGTGGTGTTGCCCGGCAACGTCACCGAGTACGCCCCGGTGAACGGGTTGGTGAACACCGGGTCCCGGCCGGGGATGTCGATGCGGGCGTACAGCGGCCAGCCGTGGCCCGACCCGTCGGTCACCTTGCCGCTGACCGTCACCATCGGCGCGGAGACGAGGGAGAAGTCCTGCGTCGCCGTGCCGTTCTCGGGCACGGTCACGGTGACCGTGCTGTCGTGGTAGCCGAACTTGGCCGCCGTCACCGACTGGTCTCCGGCGGACAAGGTCAGCGAATAGGAGCCGTCCGCCGCCGTCGTGGTGGACCGGCCACCCGACGAGACCGAGGCCGCTGCGATGGGCGTACCAGTCGAATCGTCGCGGACGACGCCCGTCACGGTCCCGGACGGTCCGCGCGGAGCCAGGGTGACCGCCTGGTACGCGTCGAGCCGGCCTTCGCCGTAGACGTTGTTGTCGGCGGCGGTGCCGCCGCAGCTGGTGTCGTTGACGTCCCGGCCGGACTGGTCGAGCAGTGTGCGCGTGGCCGCGACGTCACCGCGCAGGGCGGGGGCGGCGGACCACATGAGCGCGACCGTGCCCGAGACGTGCGGTGAGGCCATCGACGTGCCGCTGCCGGAGCCGTAGCCGCCGGGCACCGAGGAGCGGACGTTCACGCCCGGGGCGGAGATGTTGGGCTTGACCCCGCCGTCGATCGCGGACGCGCCGCGGCCGGAGAACGAGGCGATGTTCCCACTGATGTCGTACGCGCCGGCCGAGTAGACCTGCGGGTTGTCGCCGGGCGAGCCGGCGCTGCCGCAGGCGGGGCCGTCGTTGCCGTTG
>JABFYB010000690.1 GCA_013361475.1 Hamadaea sp. | reverse complement strand
GGACCGGAAATCTAGCGTCGAAGGCGTGACCCGCCTTTTCGCGCTCGAACGCTACGACACCTCCGGTGGCCTGGCCTTGCCCGTGCTGCCGGAGCTGCCGGACGGCGCGGAGGTCAGGTTGGTCGCGGCGGTGCATCTGCCGGCCGACGACGTCTTGCTCGCCCTGGTGGAGGGGCCGGACGCGGACACCGTGGCGGGTGCGGCCGCCGCGGCCGGGTGGCGGGTGGATCGGTTCTGTCCAGCCGTCTGGGCTAAGGACCCGACGGCTCGTCTGCAGCCCGGCCTGGAGTCCGGGCTCTCCCCGGAGGGAATCTGATGAGGATCGGACGTGTCCTGACGCCCGTGCTGCTCGCGGCGTTGCTGGCGTTGTCGGCCTGTAGCACCGGTTCGGCCGGTGACGGCACGGGTGAAGGCACCGAACTCGGCGACCTGACCAGCGCCAACACCGAGACGCCCGGTTGCCCGTTCACCGCGAAGCAGGTCAGCGAGATCATCGGCCAGCCGATGACCGATCAGGGCAGCTGCTCGTTCGGCGACGGCAAGGGTGTGGCCGGGCTGACCGTCACGACCGCTTCGGAGCTGGCGGGCGGCATGACTTTCGACTATCAGCGGGACCAGGCCGGTAAGACCTACGCGAAGGTCGTCGACCTCGATCACGGTGACCGTGGCTATCTGGCCGTCAAGGACATCCAGGCCGAGGCGGTCGTGGTCAGTTCGAAGGGCAGCTACACGCTCATCATGAGCAGCTTCTCCTTCGACGAGGCGAAGTACGACAGTGTCCTGCGCAAGCTGCTCGGCGTGGTGTTCGGCTGATGCGGCGGCTGGCCCTTCTTCCGCTGCTGCTGGGCTTCGCCCTCGCCGGGTGCGGCAGCGACGACGCCGCCGATCCGGCGCCCATCGTGTCGACCGTCGGCTCGGCGCCCAGCCCGGAGGTCACCCAACAGCCGGCAGCGCTGCCCGACCCGTGCAAGCTGCTGCCGAAGGCCGACGCTGAGAAGCTGGCGCGTACGCCGTTGGACCCCGCGGTGGCCAGCGAAGGATCGTGCACCTACACGGGTCCGGTGACCGGGCCCACCGCCCAGGTCGAGATCTACGTCGGTGACGGCGCGAAGAAGATGCTCGACATCGACCGCGATCTGCAGCACGCGTTCACTCCGGTGACCGGTGCCGGCGACGAGGCGTATCTGGAGGACGGGGCGGTGTTCTTGCGCAAGGGTGAGCTCTGGGTCGCGATCCGGTTGGTGCTGCTGAACGATCCGGCGGCCAATCGCGTACCACTGGAGACCGCAGCGCGGACCGTGGCCGGACGGCTCTGAGATGCGCCGGACGCTGGCCGCGTGGATGGCGATCGTCGCGGTCGTCGCCGCCGCCTGTAGCTCCACATCGGACCAAGCGCCGCCCGACGACGCGCGGCTGCGGTTCGGGCAGGCGGTCGCCGACCACCCGGCGGCGCGTCTTCAGCCGGACGTGGTGGTCGTCGGCGGGGGCGGCGACGCCATCCGGTCGGTCACCGCCGACGGGCTCACCTGGCGGATCGACGCGGATGCGCGGCACGCGCGGGACCTCGCGCCCGGCAAGGTCATGTTCGTGACCGACCGGGCGGTGGGCCGGGTGCTCGACCTCGCCGAGGAGGGCGGCGACCTGCTCGTCACCGTCGGTCCGGTGGACCTCACCGAGGTCATCCGGGATGGGACGTTCGAGCAGGACGGCATCACCCTTGGCGATCCGCTCGTCTACCTGGCCGGGCAACCGCTGTGGGCGCAGGACACCGGAAGACCGCCGGGCCGAGCCGGCAAGAGTGTGCCGCTGCGACGCCAGGACGATCGGCCGGCCCAGCCCGCTCCCGTACGCGGTGGCACGGCGACGACGCAGGCGCTGGGGTACACGGTGTACACCAGTTGCTGCACCGACGGCGTCGGAGCGCACTTCACCTACGACGACGGCGGCGTACGCCTGGCGGGGACGGTGACGCTGACGTTCCGCAAGCCGGATGCGAACTTCCACCTGGCCATCGGGGCCGGGAAGGTGACCCGGGCCGAGCTTCAGGTCAGTGGCGGGTTCGGGATCAAGGTCGCCTTCGAGGGCGGCATTCAGGACGGCCACAACCACCGCAAACAGTTCCCGATCGACGCCGACCTGTCCTTCCCGATCGGGCAGATCGCCGGAATCCCGTTGTCGTTCACGGTCAGCCAGACCCTGACCGTCGAGACGGCGTTCGGCGCGAAACTGGGCACCGTCAAGGGATCGGGCGAGTTCGCGCTCGCGGGGTCGATCGGCTTCGGCTACCGCGACGGCTCGTTCGGCCCGAAAGTGACCGACCAGTTCCAGCGCAAGTCCAGCCTGCTCAACTCGTTGTCCGGGGTGCCGGTCGGCGTCATGGGGCTGGTCATCCGGCACGGCGTACGGTTCACCGTCGGCATCAGCGCCCTGGTGTTCAAGGCCGGCGTCTACGCCGAACTGACGACGTCCTACGGCACCACGCTCGGGTCGGCGCTCGGGGCGGCGTACGCGCAATGCCGAGGGGTCGCGATCGGCGTCCAGGCCGCTTTCGGCATCGGCTACTCGATCCTGGAACCGGTCGTGAAGGTGATCAACAAGTTCTTGAGCCTGCTGACGCCGATCACCCGCAAGCCGATTCCGCCGATCAAGGCGGACAGCGGATTGCGCTGGCCGCACACCGTCTACACGAACGAGGAGGTCATCCCGGACGTCCAGGTCTGCGGCCATCCGCCGAAGTGAGCCGCCCGCCCCTGCGATCGGTGGCGCGGCCGTGCCATGATCCGTCGCATGGAACCGGTCGGCCGGGACGGCGTACTGGCGCAAGCCTGGCGCATCGTGACCGAGGGTGGCGCGGTGCAACTGCACGGACCGGCCGGGATCGGCAAGACGGCCGTCTGGCGGGCGCTCGTCGACCGCGCACGCGAGGAGGGCTGGCTCGTCCTCGGGTGCGCGCCGACGGAGAACGAGGCCGGGCTGCCGTTCGCGGCGCTCGCGGATCTGCTCACGCCGCTCGCCGAGCACATCCCCGGATTGCCGCTGCCCCAACGGATCGCGGCCGAGGCGGTGCTGCTGTCGGCGGCCCCCGCCGAGCCCGTCGACGAACGCGCGATCGGCGCCGCGACTCGCTCGCTGCTCGCCGCCGTCGACGGGCCTGCGCTGCTCGCGATCGACGACGCTCCGTGGCTCGACCCGCCCAGCGAACGCGCCGTGCGCTATGCCCTGCGCCGCCTGGCCCCAGGCCCCAGCGTGCTGATCAGCTCGCGGGCCGAGGTCACCGCCCTCGGGCTGGACGAACGGCCGTCGCCGGTCACCCTGCTCGGGCTCGATCCGCTCGGCGTCGGCCCCCTGCATCACATCTTGTACGCACACCTCAGGCGATCGTTCGGCCGTCCGTTGCTGGCGCGGATCGCCCGGGACGCCGCCGGTAATCCGCTCCTGGCGATCGAGCTGGCCCGTGCCGTGCTGCGGTTGCCGCAGCTGCCCCGGCCCGGCGACGATCTGCCGGTCGCGGCGTCGATGCACGATCTCGTCGCGGCGACCTTGCGAGATCTGCCTGCCGAGACTCGGGAAGCCGTACGCCTGGCGGCGCTGCTCGCCGCGCCCACGTTGCGCGACTTGGCGGCGGCGGGCGTACCGGCGACGGCGCTGGATGCCGCCGAAGAGGTGGGACTGCTCACGGTGGACGCTCGGGGCGTTCACTTCGCCCATCCCGTGTACGCGTCGGCCGTCCGGGCCGCGACGCCTGAGGGCGTACGCCTGCGAACGCACCGGTTGCTCGCCGCGACCGTGGCCGATCCCGATGAGCGGGCCCGTCAGCTCGCCCGGTCGGCGATCGAGCCGGACGCGACGGTGGCCGCCGATCTGGAGCAGGCGGCCGCCCGGCAGCGTACGCGGGGCGCCCCGGCGACCGCCGCCCACCTCTACGATCGGGCGGCCGACTTGACTCCGCAAGCCGATGTCGAGGACGCGGGGCGGCGCGTCCTGGCGGCGATTCGGTGCCGGTTCGACAGCGGGGATTACGCGGCGGCCGCCACTGCGGCGGAGGCTGCGGTCGCCCGGTTGACGGGCGATCAGCTGGCGGAGGCCCGGTTGCTGCGGGCGACGGTCGCGTGGGCCGCCGACGACCTGGCCGTAGCGATGAGCTTCGGTGAGCAGGCGCTGGCCACAGCCTCGCCCGGCACCCGCCTCGCCGGGCGTATCCATGCGCACATCTGCCTGTTCCAGGACTCGCCCGCGCCCGCCCGCGAGCACGCCGAAACCGCGCTCGCCTTGCTCGACGGCAGCGCCGACGATCGTCCGCTGCTCGCCGGTACGCTGCTGAACCTGTTCTTCCACGAGGTACGCGCCGGTCTGCCCGCCCGGACGGAACTGGTGGACCGCGCCCTCGACCTCGAAGACGGCCGGCCGACCTGGCTCGGCGGCACCGTCCCGGCGATCTGGTGGAAGGCGATCGACGACCACGCGCGGGCCCGGACGCGGTTGCGGGACATGCTGCGGTACGCGACCGCGGCGGGCGACGAGGCGTGGCAGCACGAGATCCTCACCCATCTCGGCGAGACCGAGCTGCTCGCCGGTCGGTTCACCGACGCGGAGGGAAGCATCACCGCCGCCCTCGACCTCGGCCGCCAACTGGGCACCGGTCTCATCGGCGAGACGTGGCTGGCGGCCACAGTGGACGCGTACCGGGGCCGGCTGGATCGGGCCGGTGCGGTGGCCGAGGCCGGCCTGCGGCACGACGACGCCTGGGCTCGCCGGATTCATCTGCAGCTCGCGGGGTTCGTCGCCCTGTCCGCCGGGCGCATGCGGGACGCGGCGGACGCGTACGCGGAGCTGGCGGATCTCCTGGACGCGACCGGCGTCGTGGAGCCGATCGCGCTGCGGTTCGAGCCGGACTGGCTCGAGGCGTGCATCGGGGCGGGCGACTTCGAAGCCGCACGGGCGATCTTGGCTCGGCTGGAGCGACGGCACGCCCGCCAGGTCCGTCCATGGACGACGCTCGGACTCGCTCGTAGCCGTGTCCTGCTGGCGAGCGCCACCGGGGAGGCGACGGATACCGCGTTGGCCGAGCTGATCGCCGTACGCGACGCGACCCCGCCCGACGTCGTCCCGCTCGATCGGGCGCGGTGCCTGCTCGTAGCCGGTGTCGTGCATCGTCGGGCCCGGCGCAAACGGGAAGCCCGGAGCGCTTTGCAGACGGCCGTCGCGGAGTTCACCGCGCTCGGCGCGGCGGCTTTCGCGGCGAAGGCCGAGGCTGACTTGGCGCGTACGGGTGGCCGGACGGAGGCGGTGGACGAGCTGACCCCGACCGAACTACGCGTCGCTCGCCTGGCGGCGCTGGGCCAGACGAATCAGCAGATCGCCGACGAGTTGTTCATCAGCCCGAAGACCGTCGAGGCGAACCTCGCCCGGGCGTACCGGAAGCTGGGTATCCGCCGCCGGGCGGAACTGGCCCGGGTGCTTCCGGCGGCCTGACAAAACTTAAGCGAACGCTTGACTATTGGTGTGGTCGGCGCGAATACTTAAGCACGTGCTTGACTATGCGCCGGACTTGGACCGGGTCTTCCACGCACTGGCCGATCCCGGCCGGCGCACCATGGTGGAGCGGCTCAGCCGCGGCCCCGCCTCGGTGAGCGAACTCGGTCAGCCGATGGCGATGTCCCTGGCCGCCGTCCTGCAGCACGTGCGAGTGCTGGAGGCGTGCGGTCTGGTGACCTCCAGCAAGGTCGGCCGCACCCGGACCTGCAGCATCAACTCGGCCGCCCTGCGGTCGGCGGAGAGCTGGCTCGCCGACCGGCGCACCATGGTCGAACGCAACCTGGACCGGCTCGGCGAATTCCTCGCGGCGACCGACACCCAGGAGCAGCCATGACCGAC
>JABFYB010000823.1 GCA_013361475.1 Hamadaea sp. | reverse complement strand
TACCGGAAGGTAGGTTCGGATCATGGCGACCGCTGACCCCGCAGCCGATCTGGCCCCGAACGAACTGCGCATCCTCGTCGCAGTCGAGGCCACCGGCGGTTTCACCGCCGCTGCCGCGCAGCTCGGGCTGACCCAGTCGGCCGTGTCCCACGCCGTCCGGGCCTGCGAACGCAAGATCGGCGTGGTGCTGTTCGAGCGCGGGCGGCACGGCGCCCGGCCCACCCCGGCGGGCGTACGCGCGGTGGCGCACGCGCGCCGCATCCTGCGGCTGCTCGAGACGCTGGGCGCGGAGGCACGAGGAGCCGCGGCAGGCGTCGTCGAGGGCCCGCTGCGGATCGCCGCCTTCCGCAGTGCGGCCGCGCATCTGCTGCCGCCGGTGCTCGCCCGGCTGACCGCCCGGCTTCCCGGCGTACGCCCGGAGGTGGCGATCGTGCGGGAAGTCGGCCGGGGCACCGCCGGTGAGGTCGCCGACGGCCGGGCCGACATTGGCATCGCCACCCTCGGCGGGAGCCAGACGATCCCCGCAGGGCTGCTGTCGGGCCGATTGTTCGAGGAGCCGTACGCGCTCGCGTACCCCTTGGGCCACCGGGAGCCGCGCGGCCTGCCGTTGATCGACTGGGACGAGAACTGCGGCTCCTACACGCGCGAGTGGTGGTCGCGGCAGGAGTGGCTGCCGCGCGCGACGATCAAGGCGCAGGACGACAGCGTGGTGTTGTCGATGGTGGCGCAGGGCATGGGCATGGCCGTCGCGCCGCGGCTCAGCCTGCTCGGCGCGCCGCCGGGGCTGGCGGTCGAGGACCTGGGCGAGTGCCGTCCCCGGCGGGAGATCGGGTACGTGACGACGCCCGCCATGGCGCAGTCGCTGGCGGTCCGGACTTTCATCCGTGAACTGCGCTCGGCCGCCCGCACGGCCCTCCACCCCGCGTAGCGCACTCCAGCATCGTCGGCACCGGGTTGCCGGCCTGCTGGAAGATGACCGACGTGCGGCGCTTGCTCAACCGGTCGCCGGTCAGCGGCCGCCGAGGATGCGGCGGTACTCCGCGCCATACTGCTCTTCGGTCACCTCACCGCGCTCCCGCTGACCGGCGAGCACGCTGAGCGCCGCGGCCTGGCCGGCTGTCCACTGCGGGTTCGGACCGGGCGCGTGCCAGCCGGGAACAGCCGGGGCCACCGGCCGACGCCGGAAGTAGTCGTTGGACTTGGGCAGCAGGAGCAGGATCGCCGCAGCGCCGAGCGCGAGCACCGCGAACGTCGCGACGACTCCGCTGAGCAGGTGGTACCAGTCCGGATAGCCGTCGGGCAGGCGCTGGACGAAGGTCCGCGTGCCACCGCTGTCCCGGCTGTACGCGTTGACGTAGGCGTTGCCGCTGAATCCGGCGAAGGCGCTGGTGAGGCCGGTCAGGTCGCACATCACGGTGAGACCGATGACGACCCAGGCGGCGATGCGGGCGCCGAAGCCGCCCCGCGCCGTGAGCAGCGCGACCACGATCATGCCGATGGCGGCGACGAGCGTGAGCGCGATCGCCATCATCGAGATGCCCCGGGCGAACCCGTCCAGCGCGCCGCCGGGCATGCGGACGCCCGAGTCGTCGACCGCCCTCGCGACCTGGGCTGGATAGTCCCCCGCCCCGACGGCGAGCCCGATGGCGTCGGCGACCCAGCCGGCCGCGACGACGATCATCAGCGTGACCGCGACGGTGACCACGCCGGGGCGGGGTGTGCGAGCGTTGTCCATGGAGACCCCCGTGAGAGATGTCGGCTCACGGTAGAGCCTCCCGGCAAGCCGGGCTTACTGGGGGTGGACGATGTCGATCATCCAGGGCACGCCGAACTGGTCGACGACCATGCCGAACTCGTCGCCCCACATCTGCTTCTCGAGCTGCATCGTCACCGTGCCCTTGGCGGCCAGCTTCTCCCAGTAGCCGCGCAGCGCGTCGGCGTCCTCGCCGCTGACGCTGATCGAGATGTTCTGGCCCGGCTGGTGTTCCATGCCGGGCGGCAGGTCCGAGGCCATGATGGTGAACCCGGCCGGGGTCTCCAGCAGGGCGTGCATGATCTGGTCCTTGGTGGCCGCGTCGTCCGAGCCGTACTCGCCGAAGGTGTTGAGCTTCAGGTCGCCGCCGAGGACTTCCTGGTAGAACTCCATGGCCTCCCGGGCCGAGCCGGGGAAGTTCAGATACGGGTTCAGGCGCGTGGTCATCGGATCCTCCTGATCGCTGATCGCCCTGACGTGCGGTGTGCTGTCGCCGTCGTTCCTGAGCCTAGGACGATGTCGCGGGGCCGACCGGCGCTTCAGCCGAACGGGTTCGGCGAATTCGGTTGTGCCGGTCCGGTGGGCATGCGATCTTTCGCAGCGTGAGCAACCCCGTGGACATCGATCCCGCCGACAGCATCGCGGTCAACCGCGCGAACTGGGACGAACGCGCCCCGGCCCATGCCCAGTCCCCCGACTACAACGTCGCCGACTTCGCCGCGGATCCGGCGTACCTGTCGGAGGTCGTGCGGTTCGACGTCCCCCGGCTCGGGGACATCGCCGGGCTTCGCGGCGTACACCTGCAGTGTCACATCGGCACCGACACCGTGTCCCTCGCGCGGCTCGGCGCGCGGATGACCGGTCTCGACTTCTCGCCCGCCGCGTTGGTCGAGGCCCGCGCGCTGGCCAAGGCCGCCGGGGCCGAGGTCGACTTCGTCGAATCCGACGTGTACGCCGCCGCCGACGTCCTTCCCAACGGGGAGTTCGACCTGGTCTTCACCGGCATCGGCGCGCTGTGCTGGCTGCCGGACGTACGCCGCTGGGCGGCGGTGGTGGCGCGGCTGCTCAAGCCGGGCGGGCGGCTGTTCCTCCGGGAGGGGCATCCGATGCTCTGGGCGCTCAACGAGCACACCACCGACGGCATCCAGGTGACCTACCCCTACTTCGAGACCACGGAGCCGCTGGTCTTCGACGAGCCGGGCACCTATGTGGCGACGGAGACGCAGTTCGCGCACAACGTCAGCCACAGCTGGAACCACGGGCTGGGCGAGATCGTGTCCGCCCTGCTCGCCGAGGGGATGCGGCTGACGATGCTCGAGGAGCACGACAGCGTGCCGTGGAAGGCGCTGCTCGAGGGCATGGTCGAGGACGAGCACGGTGAGTGGCGGCTGGCCGAGCATCGCGAGCGGGTGCCGATGAGCTACACGCTGCAGGCGGTTCGGGAGCGGTAGCGCGCCGGAGCAGTAAAATCTGTCGCGATGAATGATCCGACCACCGAGGGGTACGCCGCCACTCCCGCCGAGATCGACGGGATGGTGCGCAACCTCTGCGCGTACGCCTTGAGCGAGCCCGATCCGATGCAGCGCTATGTCGAGCTGACCCATCAGCAGGTGCTGTTCGAGGGCATGGTCGAGGCGATCCGCCGGGAACGCGGGCGGGCGCTGGCCGACCTGATCGTGGCCGGGATGCCAGCCGCTCAGGTGGCGGCCAAGACGAATCTCGCGACCGAACCCAAGGTACGCAAGCTGATCAGCGTCGCCGGGGAGACCGACCGGGTCAAGGCGGCGGCGCGACCAGCCAAAGCCGCCAAAGCGACGAAAGCGGCGAAGCCGAAGAAGACACCCGAGCCGTTGCCGCCACACCTGGCCGCACCAAGCGGGAAACGCGTACTGACCCCGGCTGATCTGGAGGCGTTGGGCGTCGCACCGAAGAAGCGCGCCGCCCCGAAGCAGCCGCGGCCGAAGAAGGCGGCGGCTCAGAAGAGCGCGAGCTGACCGGGGATCGGATCGCGCCGGTTGCGCCGCCGCCACTGGTTCGGCACGAAGGCCGCCGGCCCACCGGCCGACTCCGCGCCGTTCGGGTCGGCACGGCCGGTCAGCGCCCACAACGAAGGGCCGAGTGAGATCCCGTGTCCGGACAGCGCCCGGCGCATGACGGCGAGGTCCAGCGGCAGGCGGATGCCGTCGAGCGCCGGGATGCTCAGGTCGTGGTTCATCGCCATGATCCGCCGGTTCCGGTCGACGACCTCGCGGGCTTCCGGCGTACCGAAATTGGTGGCGGCCCGATCACCGACGGCGCCCCGGACGGCTTCGGCCCTCCCGTCGTCCCAGGCCGACCAGGCGGCGTCGACGCTGCCGAACGCGGCGAGCAGCCGAGCGGCGGTGGCCGAGCCGAAACCGCGTACGCCATGCAGGTTGTCGGACGGGTCGCCGCGGAGGGCCGCGTAGTCGCGGTACTGGCCGGGCGTGACGCCGTACACGTCGGCGAGGGACTCCGGGGTGACGACGACCGCCTCGTCGAACCCGCCGTTGCGGATGCGCAGCACCGACGTCGTGGAGTCGAGCAGTGCGAAAGCGTCGCGGTCGCTGGTGACGAGGATCGAGTGCCAGCCGGCGCGACGAGCCTGTTCGGCCGAGCTGGCGAGCACGTCGTCCGCCTCGTACGCCGTCGGCGTGACCACGCACAATCCGGCCGCCCGCAGCAGGTCGGGCGCGGTCGCCAGCTGCGCGGTCAGGTCGGCGGGCTTGTCCGGCCGATGCGCCTTGTAGGCGGGGTACACCACCCGGCGGGCCGACTCGTGCGGGCAGTCGAAGCCGACCACCACCGCGTCGGGCCGGATCTTCGCGGCGGCGCGGGCGATCGAGAGCACGAGCCCGTGCAACGCCCAGACCGGGCGGTCCGCGCCGTCGACGAGCTTGCCGATCGGAGCCGCGTGGTACGCCCGGTGCAGCAGGCTGTTGCCGTCGACGGCGAGCAGCAACGACCGCCGTTTCGCCTGCGCGCCCGAGGCTGCCGTTCCCGAGGCTGCCGTTCCCGAGATGGCCGTTCCTGGGATGGCCGTTCCTGAGACGGCAGTCCCCGTGGCAGCCGGTCCCGAGGCAGTAGTCCCCGAGGCAGGGGGCGGCGGGGACGGCGGGGGCACCCGATCAGAGTAGCGTCAGGGTCCGATCTCGATGCCGAGTTCCCGCCGCAGGTGTTTGCGGAGCGCCTCCTCCATCGCGTCCGGCCAGGTCGCCCCGGTCCGTTCGGCCAGCTCCCGCGCGATCGGGAAGAACAGCCGTGAGCAGGCAAGATGCGCCGACACCACCGACGTACGCGTCGCTTCGATCGCCGGCAGGGCGGCGTACGCGGCCAGCCGATCCGCCGGCAGGACGCCCTTCAGCCGCAGCGCTCCGGCGCGGTCGGCGCCCCGCAGGACGGCGTCCTCCAGCATCACTTGCAGGATCAGCGTACGCAGCAGCGCCGAACCGGAGGCGCCGACGGCGTACTCGCTGCGGCCGAGGACGACCGGGAGCAGGCCCAGCACCCGGAGGAACTCCCGGATCAGGTGCTCGACGCGGGCCGGGTCCGGCGACGCCGGCTCGTCCTCGGGCGGCGTGAGCTCGCCGAACAGCGGGCGCAGCTTTCCGCGTACGCGGTCGGGGGTGGTGATGGTGACGTCGAAGCGCAGCCAGTCCCCGGTCACGTGGGTGACGACCGTCGTCGTCGCGTCGGCCATCCGCTGGCGGTGGACGACGGGGGCGACGCGGTCGGCGACCGCGTCCCAGTCGGCCGCGAACCCCTTCGGGTCGCCCGTCGCGAGGACCACGTCGACGTCGCTGAACTGGTCCGCCGTTCCCCGGCCGAGGCTTCCGCCGAGCCAGGCGGCCTGGACCCGGCCGTCGGCACGCAGCAACGCGGTCAGCCGCTCGATCAGTTCGTCGCGGGTCATCGCAGCCTCCGGTTGCCGGGCCCACGGTAGAGACTCAGGTAGTACACGCCCGCGCCGAACACGTTGAACCCGAAGAAGGCCGCCAGCCAGGCCGTCCGGGCGTTGCGGGTGAGCAGCGGGTTCTGCAGCATGTCGTCGAGCATCCAGGCCCAGAACACGATCAGGGGAGCGACGAGGAGGAACAGCAGAACGCTCTGCAGCAAGGGAC
>JABFYB010000698.1 GCA_013361475.1 Hamadaea sp. | reverse complement strand
GACCTCTTCCTCGGTGATCGCGTCGAATTCCCGGCCGGCCAGTCTCACGCGCTCATTTCCCACGAAATTGGACAATAGCGGGTCAATCCCTGCGGATCACTCGTTAACCGCAGTGACACACGAACCGACAAAACCGTGCAGGGGGTGCGCCGATGGCGCGGGTCATCTTCCTCGGCGGGCTGGGGCGCAGCGGCACGACGCTGATCGAGCGCGTCCTCGGCGAGGTGCCGGGCATCTGTGCGGTCGGCGAGCTGGTCCATCTCTGGCAACGCGATCTCCGCGACGACGAGAAGTGCGCCTGCGGCAGCCACTTCTCGGCCTGCGACTTCTGGGAACGCGTCGGGGTCGCGGCGTTCGGGGGCTGGCACCGGGTCGACGTCCATCGCGTCCTCGCGCTGCGCGATCTGGTGGAGCGCACCCGGCACATCCCGCGCCTCGCGACTCGCGTGCCCGCCGGCTATGCGGATCTGGTACGCGAATACGCCGACTACTACGTTCGGATCTACGAGGCAGCGGCCGCCGTCAGCGGTGCCGAAGTCATCGTGGACTCGTCGAAGCACTCGGCGCTCGCCCATGTTCTGCGCCATGCCACTCAAGCGGAGCCACCGCTCGACCTACGAGTGCTGCACGTCGTTCGGGACGCACGCGGGGTGGCGTACTCGTGGACGAAGACGGTGCTGCGGCCGGAGGCGGCCGCCGACGAGATGACCCGGTACTCGCCGGCCCGCTCGGCTCTGCTGTGGACGGCGCACAACGCCGCGTTCTCGCTGCTCCGCCGCCGCGGCGTACGCGTACGCACGTTGCGCTATGAGGAATTCCTGGCCGATCCGCAGGCGACGCTGCGACGGCTGGTGACGTTCGCCGGGCTCGACCCGTCCGCAGTGGACCTCGGCTGGCTCGAACGGGACCAGGTGACCCTCGGCGTGTCGCACAGCGCCGCCGGGAACCCGATGCGCTTCACCACCGGAGTCGTGCCACTACGCCAGGACGACGCGTGGCGTACGCACTTGGCGCCGAGGCAGCGGGCCGTCGTCAACGCCGTCTGCGCGCCCATGCTGAAGGCGTACGGGTACGAGCTGGGGGTGAAGCGATGACGACCTGGCCTTCGGTGGACGTGGTGGTCCCGACCCGGAACCGCCCGGAACTGCTCACCCGGACGATCGACGGCATCCTGGAACAGGACTACGAAGGACCGGTACGCATCCTCCTCGTCTACGACCAGGCCGAGCCCGACCAGGGCCGGGAATCCGCCGGCGAACGTCCGGTGACCGTGCTCTGCAATTCGCGTATCCCTGGCTTGGCCGGGGCCCGGAACACCGGCATCCTGGCCTGTGCCGCGGACCTGGTGGCCTTTTGTGACGACGACGACGTGTGGGTGCCCAACAAGCTGCGGGACCAGGTGACGGCCTTGCGCCATCACGCGGACGCCGAGATGGTCACCTGCGCGATCGAGGTGCAGTACGCGGACCGGCGCAGCATCCGCCTGGCCGGGCGCGACCTGGTGACCGTCGACGACCTCGCGCGGTCACGGATGGCGATGCTGCACTCGTCCGGATTCCTGTTCCGGCGGGCGGCGCTGGCCGACCCGGACCGCCTGGGCCTGGTCGCCGAGGACGCCCCGGGCAGCCAGAACGAGGACTGGGACCTCCTGCTGCGGGCGGCGCGACGGCACCCGATCCTGCACGTCGACGAGCCGCTCGTCCGGGTGCTGTGGGGGCGGAGCTCGTTCTACGCCTACGAGTACGCCACCAAGATCTCGTCGCTGCGCTGGATGATGGCCCGCCACCCCGAGATCAAGGGGTGCCCGCCGGGAGCCGCCCGGGTCTACGGTCAGCTCGCCTGCTGGTCGGCGGCGGCGGGAAACCGGGCCGACGCGTGGAAATGGGCTCGCGAGACCGTACGCGCCAACTGGCGGGAGCCGCGGGCCGCCATCGCCCTCGCGGCACTTACCGGTGCCGTCCGCATCGAACGGGTCCTGAGTGCCTTGCACAAACACGGCCACGGCATCTAGCCCTTTTCGGTGCGGATCACGGTTATGCATGCTTCCGAAGCCCTTGGAAGCATGCATAACCGTGATCCGCAGGGCATCGGGGCTGGCCGGGTTATCCACAGGGGCTGGTGATGGGCCGTCGGCGGTGGCACCTTCGCTGGGTGCCTAGACGACCCACGATCCCGACGGCATTGCGCGGCGTGACGTTTCGCGGCAGCGAGGCGATACGCGAGGGCCTGCTGACGCGGGGCCAGCTCACGAGTTCAGCCTGGCGTCGGCTGTTCCGCGACGTCTACGTCCACCGCACAGCCGAGATCGACCACCGTGGACTCTGCGTCGCGGCCGTCCGGCATGTGCTTCCCTCGGCCGTCGTGACCGGAGCTTCCGCGGCGTATCTTTACGGCGTACGCCTGGTGGGGCCGACGGACCCCGTCGAGGTGCTGACACCGGCGCCGCACGGCCCTGTTCAGGGCATCCGGCTGCATCACGGCCCGCTCGATCCCGGCGACCACGTCGAGATCGACGGACTCCGGGTCGCGACGCCGGTCCGTGCGGTGTGGGATCTGGTCCGGCATCGGGACCTCGCCGACGCGGTGCGGTTCGTCGATCCGTTGCTACGCCTTGGCCGACTGTCGGCAGACGAGATGGCCAAGTACGTCTGGGAGCATCGAGGAGAGCCGGGTTGCCGGCTGATGGAACAGACGGCGCAGGTGGCCGACGCCGGTGCCGAGTCACCCCAGGAATCGCGTACGCGGGTCGCCCTTGTGCTCGCGGGAGTCCCGAAACCGCAGACACAGTTCGTCATCACCGACGGCGGAAGGTTCGTCGCCCGGTCGGACCTGGCTTGGCCGGAATACCGGGTCGCCTTGGAGTACGACGGCTACGACTTCCATCACGACCGGGCGGACCTGTCTCGCGATCGGGCTCGGCTCAATCGCCAGCTCATCGCGGGCTGGTTGGTCATCCACGTCACCGGTGATCGGCTGCGCCGCGATCTGCCCGGAGTGGTCGCGGAAGTCCTGGCCGCGCTGCGATCCCGGGGGTGGCCTGGGACTCCTCGGCTGCCCTGACCACGCCTTGCTCCTCTCGCTGCGGATCACGGTTTGGTGCAGATCACGGTTATGCATGCTTCCGAAGCCCTTGGAAGCATGCATAACCGTGATCTGCAGGCGTAACGCGGTGCCGGGCTAGGGGGTGAGGGTGGTGAAGGCGGAGCGGAAGGCGGCGAACTCCGCGGGGTCGCCGCTCAGCCGGAACTGCCCGTTCGCCCCGTTGCCGTCCGGATCGGATTCGAAGTACGCCACCGCTTTGATCTGCGGCCAGTCCCGGACGAAGTCGGCCGCCTCCCGCAGCCACCGCGTACGCACGGTGGGTCCCCACGTGCGGGCGACGCCGAATTCGCCGACGACGATGGGTTTCGGGTGCTGGGCCGCCCAGGCGAGGAACGGCGTCAGCAGGTCCTGCAATGACGCGAGCTTGCTTCCGGCGTACGCGTCGACGCAGATCCAGTCGACGGTGTCGTCGCCCGGGTAGAACGAGGCCGCCCGCCCGGCGGCGAAGCCTTCGGCGGTGGGGCACCACACCCAGGCGACGTTGCGTACGCCTTCTTCGGCGAACACCGCCCGGATGTGCCGCCAGGCGGCGATGTAGTCCTCGGCGCTCCACATCGTGGCGGCCAGGTTCGGCCGGTCCATCTCCCAGCGGACGCGCAGCAGGACCGGGTCGCCGAAGCGGCGCAGTTCGGCGGCCCGCGTACGCAGCACGCGGTCGCTGTGGCCGAGGGTGATCGAGCGGGTGTCGCCGGTGGCCCAGCTGAGCATGAGCGTGCTGCCTTTGCGGCCCAGCTGGCGGTCGCTGAAGGTGTCGAACGGCTCGTCGATTCGCCGGTACGTGTTGACGATCCGCAGCCGGTGGCCGAGCGACTCCTCGTAGTGGCGTACGGCGGCGATCCGGCCGGCCTGGGTGAGCTGGGCCGGCCGGACCCACGCGCCGAGCCAGGCGCCGGTGGCGGGCGGAGCGACCGCGCCACCGGCGTACGGCCCGGGAGGGGGCGTCACCTTGTCCAGAGTGGACGGCTCGAGTGCCGGCTTCTCGGGCGGCGAGGAACACGCCGTCAAAGCCAGCAACCCGACCGCCACCACGGCGAGGAGACGCCTCACCAGCTCTCCGCGTCCGGGTCGCGGCGCGGCCCCTCGGTCTCCTCGGAAGGCTCCGGAGCGGACGCGGCCGACGCGGCCGGCGGGGCCGACGGGGCGGGCGGGGTAGGCGGGGCGGCCGACGCGGTCGGCGTCAGGTCGCCGCTGGCCAAGGCACCCAAGGTCGGCCGGGTACGCCGGGCGATGTAGAGCACGTTGACGGCGTACCGGCCGGCGAGGCCGACCCGGGTGGCCAGGTCGTCCACGAACTGCGCGATCGGGCGCAGCCACCGGCGTCCGTACCAGCCCTGCGTGAAGAGGGCGAAGCCGCGCTGCTCGACGATGGTGAAGCCGTGCCGGTCGAGGATGGTCGCCACGTCGTCGTGGGACAACTCGGCGAACCAGGGCTTCGCGCCGTGCCGGCGGTGACGCAGGTGCCGCAGCGAGTGGGCGTTGCCGTGGTTCTCGACCACGAGGAGTCCGGCGTCGTAGTGCGGCAGGACCTGGGCGGCGAAGGCGATCGCCCGGTCGCGTACCGCCTCGTCGACGTTGAGCAGCAGGCGGAACACGGTCACCAGGGCCGGGGCGTCGGTCGGGACCGGGGTCGGCACCGGACCGGTCTCGTCGATCTGGTGCATCACGGCGTACGCGCCGACCTCCTGCGCCTTGGTCAGCATGGCCGCGCTGGTGTCGTAGCCGTGCGCGCCGCGGACCAGCCCGTGCAGGATGCGGATGGCCCGGCCGGTCCCGCAGGCGAAGTCGTGCTGGACGGGACGCCGGTAGGGGAACGCCCGGCGGGCGAGGCCCCGCAGATACTCCCGCTGCCGCCGGTTGATCGCCGACCAGTAGCTGTCCGGGGCGTACACGATGTGCTCGTATTTCTCCACCGCCGCGGAGTCCTGGAAGATCTGGGTGTAGTCGGTGCGCATGGTTCTCCTCGAGTGTTGTCAGACCCGCCGGCTCAGTGGGGTCAGGGGCAGGCGGCGGCGCAGCAGCACCACCCCCAGCAGGTACGCGACCGCCCCGGCTCCGATGGCCAGCCAGGGCGGGGACGCGTGCAGCGCGGCCGGCACCGCGCCGAAGCTGACGGAGGTCAGCAGCGCGGCGGCGAGGGTGTCGCCGCCGAAGGGGTGCAGCCGCATCGTGACCACGATCTGGGCGAGGGGCAGCAGGTTGTTCACGGCGACCGCGCAGGCCAGCCCGAGGGCCGCGCCGGCGATGCCGAGAGCCGGGATGAGGAGGAGATCCACGGCGACCATCGCGGTCAGGGCCGCGAGCACGTTGACGAGGTTCCACACGGTGCGCCCGCCCATGGCGAGCACCATGTCGACCATGCCGCACCCGGTGGCCAGCAGCATCGCCAGCGCCAGAACGCGGACGACCGGGACGGCTTGGCGGTAGTGCGCGCCGAACAGGCCCAGGTAGTCCCCGGCGTACTGGAGGACGGTCAGGTGCAGTGGCCAGGAGGTGAGGATGAGCCAGCCGGTCGCGGTCTGGTACAGCCGCCGGGCGGTGGGCAGGTCGCCGACCGCGAGCGCCTCGGCCAGCCGCGGCTGCACCGCCTGGGAGATCGCGCCGTTGGCGAGCTGACCGACGACGACGAACCGGCCCGCGACGGAGTAGGCCGCCGCCGGAGCCAGCCCGGCGAGCGCCGCGACCAGCAGGACGTCGATGCGCTGGAGCGCGGTCTGCGCGACGTTGGCGAGCGCCCGGGGCGCGGTGAACCGCCAGAACCGCCACCCCATCCCGGTGCCGTCTTGGCGCTGGATC
>JABFYB010000544.1 GCA_013361475.1 Hamadaea sp. | reverse complement strand
GCTGACCGCTCACCCCGCCGTCCGTAGCGCGGTCGTGGTTCCGTTCCTGGACGGCAAGCGGTCCTCACTGGTCGCGTACCTCGTGGGCCAGTCCGGAGCGGATCCGATCGACGTCGCCGAGGTGAGGCGGCTGGCGCGCACCCGGCTTCCCGCGCTGCTGGTGCCGTCCCACTTCATCGTGCTCGCCGAACTGCCGACGACGAGCAGCGGGAAGCTCGACCGCCGGGCGCTTCCGCGGCCCGACGACGCGTCCACCGGCAAGAGCCTGACGCCACCGCGGACACCGCTGGAGAAGATCGTGGCCCGGGTGTGGCACAACGAGCTCGGCGGCGGCCCGGTCGACGTCGAGCAGGACTTCGCCGACGCGGGCGGGAACTCACTGGGCGCGATGCGTATCGCGATCCGGCTGGGCCGCGAGCTGGAACTCCCGGTCTCGCCGACTGAAGTGCTGTTGCGCCGGACTGTGGCGGGGATGGCCTCGTGGATAGCCCCGCTCCTGCACGTCGTCCCGTCCGAGGACGCCGGTGCCCCGCCGGCAACGACGCGAGCGCCGAACGTCCTGTCGGTGCTCGACAATCAATCCGGCACCGATCTCGTGTGGTTCAGGCGTCGGGAACAGGACGCCCCCGCGCTCTACTGTGTCCATCCCGGCGGCGGCAGCGCGCACTGGTACCAGCGACTCACCCAGCATCTGCCGGAGTGGCTGGACGTCGGCGCCTTCCAGCATCCGGGACTGACGAATCCGGCCCGGGCCGCGACGTCCATGGCGGATCTGGCGGCGGGCTACCTGGCGGACCTCTGGGCCTCCCAGCCGGTGGGCCCGTACCACATCTTCGCCTGGTGCGGTGGCGCGCCGATCGGCTGGGAAATGGCCCGTACGCTGGCCGAGTCGGGCGAGCAGGTGACGCTGATCTTGCACGACCCGGTGCTTCAGGTCGCCGAGGCTCAGGTCGGCGGCGGCGAGAATCTGCGGCAGCTCGCGGAGTGCGACGACGCGTACGAGCGGCTCGCCGTGGAGACCGACCCGGAGCAGATCCAGCGGCTGCAGACGCGGATCGGCGAGCTGCTGCCCTCGATCGTGGTGGAAGCCTTCCACGACGCGCTGGACGACCCGGACCTGGAAGAGATCTGGCCGATCGCGGTGAAGAGCTGGCGCAGCCAGGTCGAGGCGCGGCTGCCCTACCGGTTCGGCCCGTACGCCGGTGCGCTTCACCTGCTGGCCTGCGACGAGCTGGCGGGTGGTGTGCACGACAGCCTGGCCGGGTTGAGCCTGGCCGAGTACCTCGGGCACTGGGAGAAGCTGGCCACCGAGGTCACCGTTCATCGCGTGAGCGGCGGAAACGTTACTTCGATGCTGCCGCCGCACGTGGCGGGGCTGGCGCAGGTGCTGGCGGAGGTGGTGCGGACGGAGGACGGTCGCTGACGAGGACGTCGGCCTGGCCTGACGACGACCCCGCTAAATCTGCGGTTCGGTCGACTTGAAGGCCAGGCCCTCGGCCCGCCATCGCTCGATGGTGGCGTGGACGGCCTCGATGAGCTTCACCTGCTCCAGCCACTCGTCGCTGTAGACGGAGTCTTCGTACTTGGCGGCATCGTCCGGTGCCAGGCACAGCGGGCGCGCGGGTGCCTCAGCGGACGTCAGATCCGTGACGCAGGCGCTCAGTACGCAGCCGGCCGAACCGCCCACTCCGATATCGGTGTCTTCGCGCAGCATCCGGCACATCGCGATCGCGTCGCTGTCGCGCACCATGTGCCGGGTGTCGAAGCTTTGCGGGGTGAGGAAGGACGACTGCCGGCTGGCGCCGATGCCCGGCAGCAGGCGGGCGTCGGCGGTGGTCGCCTGGGCCGCCGGGGGACCGCTGGCCATGGAGGCGTACGCGTCGACCGCGATCAGCCGGATCGGCCGTCCGGTGCCGCGTACGTGGCGGGCGATTCCGGCGAGCGTGCCTCCGGTGGAGACGGCGACGTAGACGGCGTCCAGTTCGGGTCCGCCCTGGCAGAGGATCTCGGGGCCGGTGGTCTGGGCGTGGATCTCCGGGTTCGCCTCGCTCCCGTACTGGTTGGTCCAGCGGTAGCCGGGGTGTGCCGTGATCAGCGCCCGCACGGTCGCGAGCCGGGTCAGCAGGTAGCCACCGTGGCCGTCGTCCTCGTCGACCATGTGCAGTGTGGCGCCCGCGGCGATCAGCAACTGCCGGGTGGCGACGGGAGTCTTCGGGTCGATGACCGCGATCAAGCGTCCGCCGATGCGGGCGAGCTGATGGGCGAGCGCGATACCGAGATTGCCCGAGGTGGACTCGACCACCACCGTCCCGGGCGTCAGGGGCTCCTGCCGGTCCAGCGCCCGGAGCAGTCCGATGGCCGTGCGTTCCTTCACGGATCCAGAAGCCAGGTAGCTCTCGTGCTTGACCAACATCCGATGATGCTTCCCGGCGTATGTCACCAGAAGCTCTGACACCGGAGTCGGCGTCAGCGAGTCAAGCCACATCGTCAAAGAATGCAAGCGCCTCCCACTACTAGGAAGGCGCATGGCGAGTTGTCGCCAGGAGCCGGGCTCAGCCTTGATAGCCCGTCCACATCCACCCAGCATGACTCGCATGGCTCTTCACCCAGGTGCTGCGCAGTCGAAGATCATTCGCCAGCCGGGGCAGCCCGTCGCGATCATCGGCATGGCGGGCCGCTTTCCTGGCGCCAAGTCCATTGAGCAGTTCCGCCAGAACCTGCTGGCCGGCGTGGAGTCCATCTCCTTTTTCGACGAGGACGAACTACGGGCCAACGGCGCCACCGATGCCCAGCTCGCCAACCCCGCGTACGTGCGTGCCGCGCCCATCCTGGGCGACGTGGACAAGTTCGACGCGGACCTGTTCGGCTTGAGCGCACGGGAGGCGCAGCTGCTCGACCCGCAGTTCCGCGTGTTCCTGGAGGTCTGCCACGCCGCCCTGGAAAACGGTGGCGTGGTTCCCGGGCAGTCCGAGGACCGCGTCGGCGTCTACGCGGGCTCCAAGGACAACGCCTACCTGGAGGAGAACGTCTTCCAGAACGGCGCCATCATGCGCGGCACCGGATCGCTCATGGCGATGATCAATAATCACACCGACTACCTCGCGACCAGCGTCGCGTTCCGGCTCGGCCTGACCGGCCCCGCGATCAGCATGGTGACCGCCTGCTCGACCTCGCTCGTCGCGATCCACACGGCGGTCCAGGCGTTGCGCGCCGGTGAGTGTGAGGTCGCCCTGGCCGGCGGTGTCGAGATCGGCCTTCCCGAGGTGGGCGGCTACGTCTACAACGAGGGCGGCATCTACTCGCCCGACGGCCGGATCCGGCCGTTCGACGCCAAGGCCCGGGGCACGGTGTTCGGCAACGGTGTCGGCGTCGTACTGCTCAAACCCCTCGCCGCCGCGCTCGCCGACCGCAACCCCATCCACGCGATCATTCGCGGGTCGGCGATCAACAACGACGGCAACGACAAGAACGGCTTCTTCGCGCCGAGCAAGCCCGGCCAGGCCGCCGTGGTCCGCGCGGCGCTCAACGACGCCAATGTCGACCCGTCGACGATCGGCTACGTCGAAGCGCACGGCACGGGCACGCTCGTCGGCGACCCGATCGAGGTCGGCGCGCTGAGCACCGCGTACCGGGAACGGACCGACCGGACCGGTTACTGCGCGATCGCCTCCATCAAGGCCAACGTCGGGCACCTGGGCGCGGCCGCCGGCGTCGCCGGGTTGATCAACGCGGTGAGCAGCGTCAAGGACGGACAGCTCGCGCCAGTCGCGAACTTCGACGAGCCGAACCCCCGCATCGACTTCGGACGCAGCCCCTTCTACCTGAACCGCGAGCGCAGTTCCTGGCCAGGCGGCACGGCGCCGCGTCGCGCGGCGATCAGCTCGTTCGGCATCGGCGGCACGAACGCGAACGTGATCATCGAGCAGGCCCCGGACCGCCCGGCTGCCCGCCCGGCTCGCCGGCCGGTCCAGCTGGTTCCGTTGACCGCTCACGTCCAGACCGCGCTCGACGCGCTGACCGAGAACGTCGCCAAGCACCTCGGCCGCGGTGACGACGAACTCGCCGACGTCAGCTACACGCTGACCGTCGGCCGCAAGCCGCTGGCACTGCGGCGGTACGCGGTGGCCGGTAGTGCCGCGGCGGCTGCCGAGCGGCTCACCGTCGATCTGCCCGCCTTCCAGCCGAAGGCCGGGCGTACCGCCACCTTCCTCTTCCCGGGGCAGGGCGCGCAGTATCCCGCGATGGCGATGGAGCTCTACCACGCGGAGCCGGTGTTCCGGGCGGAGCTGAACGCCTGCGCGGCGGTGCTGCGCGAATCGCACGGCCTGGACCTGCTGGATCTGATCTTCCGCGCGGACGCCGAGACCCAGAACCAGACCTGCCACACCCAGCCGATCCTCTTCGCCGTCGAGTACGCCCTGGCGAAGACGCTGCAAGGGATGGGCATCACACCGACTGCGATGGCCGGCCACAGCGTCGGCGAGTACGTGGCGGCGGCCCTGGCCGGCGTGTTCAGCCGCGATGACGCGCTGCGTCTGGTGGCCGAGCGCGGGGCGCTCATGCAGACCGTCGAGAGTGGCGCGATGCTCGCGGTGCCCCTCTCCGAGGAGCTGCTGGCCCCGATGCTCGACGAGTCCCTGGACATCGCGGCGATCAACGCTCCCGGTGTCTGTGTGGTCGCGGGAACCCACGACGACATCGCCCGGCTCGAGGAGGAGTTGAGCCTGCAGGGGGTGAGCAGCCGCCCGCTGCACACCTCGCACGCCTTCCACTCCCGGATGATGGACGGGATTCTCGAGCCGTTCGCCGAGGCGGTACGCCGGACGACGCTGAATCCGCCCAGCATCCCGTTCGTCTCCAACTCGACCGGGACGTGGATCGCCGACGACGAGGCGACCGATCCGATGTACTGGGTACGCCACCTCCGTGGCCGCGTACGCTTCTCCGAGTCGCTGCGGTTGCTGACTTCCGACGGTGACCGTGCGTTCATCGAGGTCGGTCCCGGCCGGACGCTCACCGGATACGTCACGAGTCATGACCGTGCGGCCGTCGCCGTGCCGGCCATGCGTCACCCGAAGCAGCAGCAGTCCGATGTGGAAGTGCTGTTGACCGGGGTGGGCCGGCTCTGGGCCGAAGGCGTCGACGTCGACTGGTCCCAGTTCTGGAGCGACGAGCAGCGCAGCCTGGTGCAGCTGCCCGAGTACCCGTATCAGCGCCACCGTTACTGGATCGACCCCGATCCCGAGGAGGGCAGCGGGGAAGTCGCGGTCGCCGGTACGCCGGTCAAGGTCGGCGCGTACACCGCACCGGTGTGGCTGGAGAGCGTCCCGCCGGTCGCGGGATCGGCCTCCGGCGTCTGGATCACGCTCGGCCGACCGGGCGACACCGTGCTGGTACGCCTCGCGGAGCTGGCCGGGGCGGCCGGCGCGAAGGTGGTCGTCGCCACGACCGAGGATGAGCTGATCGACGCCCTCGCCGGGCGCGGCGGAAGTGACCGTGAGAAGGTGACGATCGTCCACGGGCTCTGCCTGGGGGAGCGTCCCGCCGGAACCGGCGAATCCGAGTACGCGAGCACCTGGCTGCGCGACGGATTCCACAGCGGACTGACCATCCTCCAGGAGGCGGCGCGGCAGCTTGCGGGAACCCCGGTCGAGCTGGTGTTCGTGACCAGCCAGATGCAGGACGTCGCCGGTGACGGGCTGATCGAGCCGGCGAAGTCGGCTCTGCTCGGTCTGGTGAAGCTGGTGCCGAAGGAGATGGAGTCGGTCAGCTGCCGCAGCGTGGACTTCGGCGCCGACCTCGCCGTCGAGCGAGTCGCCGGCCAGTTGTTCGCCGAGATCACCGCCGGTGGCTCCGAGCAGCAGGTCGCCTATCGCGGCCGCAAGCGCTGGTCCTGGTCGTACGCCTCGACGCCGTTGCAGGCGCCCGACGGGGTTCCGGTCATGCTCCGGCCCGGCGGTGTCTATCTGCTGACCGGTGGCCTGGGCGGTCTCGGTCTGGTGCTCGCACGTCAGCTCGCCGCGCAGGTGCAGGCGAAGGTGGTGTTGCTCGGCCGCAGCGGATTGCCGGACCGGGAGCAGTGGGCAGAGATCCTGTCCGCGACGCCGGACAGTCCGCAGGCTCGCCGCATCCGGGCGGTCCGGGAGGTGGAGGCCGCCGGTGGCCAGGTGATGGTGCTGGCCGCCGACGTCACCGACGCGGCGGCGATGCGGGCCGTGAACGACGCGGTACGCGCGGAGTTCGGTCCGGTGGACGGTGTCTTCCACCTCGCTGCGGTAGCCGGTGGCGGCATGCTGGAGACGCGGTCCCATGCGGACGCCGCAGCCGTGCTCGCGCCCAAGGTTCAGGGCACCTACCTGCTCGAAGAGATCTTCCACCCTCGGTTGATGGTGCTGTACTCGTCGATCGCGGTCCTGTCGGCCGACTTCGGGCTCGGCGACTATGTCGGGGCGAACGCCGTCCTGGACGCCTTCGCGCAGTCCCGCTGGGCGCGCGGCCAGCACACCGTGTCGATCAACTGGCCGCCGTTCGCCGAGGTCGGCATGGCCAACGACGTGCTCGCCCCGGCGGTGTTCGACCACATCGCACTGGGCGGCGCATCGGGTGAGGGGCCGCGTACGGCCGTCCGGCATCCGATGCTGCAGAGCCGGACCGAGGTCGACGCGGCCACCACGCACTTCGGCATCAACCTGTCGCATTCGCTGTGGGTGCTGGCCGAGCACAAGCTGAACGACATCCCCACCATGCCGGGCACCGGCATCGTCGAGCTGGTCCGGGCGGGCTACGCGGAGCTGACCGGCAGCGAAACCGCTGAGATCACGGATCTGACCTTGGTGCAGCCGTTGGTGGCCCACGCCGGTCTGCGTTGTCACCTCGAACTGCGCCGCGCCGACGACGGCGGCTTCGAGGTGGCGATCCGAGCGCACGACGGCAACGAGTACGCCAAGGGCCGGGTCGGTCCGCTGACGTCCGAGGCCCCCGGCCGGCGAGACCTGACGGCGATCCGGGAGTCCTCCGGCGACGTCGGCGTCCCCGACGCGGCGGAGTGGGACGGCCCGCTCGCCTTCGGGCCCCGTTGGGGCGGGATTCAGAGCGTCCGCTCCGCCGAGGCCACGGAGTTCGTCACGGTGGAGCTCGCCGACCGGTTCCGCGCCGACGAGGAGACGTACTACCTGCATCCGGCGGTCCTCGACTGCGCGATCGGCCTGGGGCAGATCCTTCGCGGCACCGGCCAGTACCTGCCGTTCAGCTACGGCCGGCTGTCGGTACGCGGGCCGCTGACCGGCCGGGTGCATTCGATCATCGCGCATCTCGATGACACTCGTGGCGAGGTGAGCAGCACGAACGTCTCCGTCGTCGACGACGACGGCAACGAGCTGGTGTCGGTGGAGCGGTTCATGCTCTTCCGGATGCCGGAGCAGCTGGCGGCGAGCATGAAGGCCGGGGCGCCTACCGTGGGCCCGCTCGACGACGAGGTGCTTCCGCAGCAGGGTGAGGAGGCCTTGCGGCTGATCCTCGGCTCCGGCGCGGGGCCGCAGGTGATCTGGTGCCCGGAGGGACTGGACGTCCGGATTCGGCGTACTTCCCGGGTGAACCGGGAGGCGGTCACCGAGCAGCTGACCGCGCAGTCCGGGATGGTCGGCGCTCCCCGGACGCTGACGACGCCATACGTCGCACCGGAGTCCGATGTCGAACGGATTCTCGTGGGGCTGTGGTCGGAGACCGTCGGCGTGGAACGGATCGGCGTCGAGGACGACTTCTTCGACCTGGGCGGCAACTCGCTGTTCGCGGTGCAGCTCGTGGCCCGGATCAGCCATCGGTTCTCGATCGACGTCTCGGCGGCGTTGCTGTTCGATTCCCGCAACGTGCGTACGCTCGCCACGGCGATCGAGGCGGCGCTCATCGAGAAGGTGGCGTCGCTGTCCGAAGACGAGGCGCGTCAGGCCCTCGAGGCGTTGGGGACGGCCGCCAATGTCGGCTGAGCGGCTGCGCGTAGGGGCCGTCGTCGACGGCGGCGGGATTCCCATCTCGGCGATGATCGAAATCGTCGATCACGCCGAGGGCATCGGCATGGACTCCATCTGGCTGCCGCAGATGCCGAACCAGCTGGACGTCGCGACCGTTCTCGCGGCGTTGGCCGCCCATACCAAGCGGGTCAGGCTCGCCTCGGCCGTCCTGCCGATGTACTCGCGGCCGCCGGTGGTGATGGCGCAATCGGCTTTGACCGCGGACGCCATCTCGGGTGGACGGGTCGCGCTCGGGCTCGGCCTGGGGCACCGGGCGGTCGGCGACTGGATGGTCGGCGGGCAGCCGGCGCCCGCTCTGCCCGCCACCCGTGAGTACCTCACGGTCGTGACGTCGCTGGTTCGCGATGGCGAGGTCAACTTCGACGGCACCTGGTACAGCGGCCATGCCGCCTACATCGGTGAGCGGCGCGAAGACTTCCCCGTCTACCTGGGATCGTTCGGGCCGAAGATGATCGAGCTGGCCGGTGAGCTGGCCGACGGCGTCATCCTGTGGATGTGCACCACCGACTATCTGGCCGAGCACGTGGTGCCGGCGCTGCGACGGGGCTGGGCCAGGCGGGGCGGCCGCCCGGACGGCTTCAAGATCGTCGCCATGATGCACGCGGGCCTGTCCGGTGACCCCGATCGCGACCGGCAGGTCTTCGGCCGGACCCTGGGGGCGTACCTCCGGGTCGCGACCTATCGAGGACTGTTCACGCGGAGCGGTTTCGCCGATTCGGTCGCCTCGACCAGGCCGGACGACGCGATGGTCCGGGCACTGGGCGCCTTCACCGAGGACGAGGTGAAACAACGGCTCGAGGAGTTCCGTCGGTGTGGCGTGGACGAGATCGGGGTGGCCCCGGCCGGAGCCGCGAAGGCCTCCTTCGACCTCTGCCTCAAGACGTTGACAAGGGTGTATGAGATCGCGGGCGAGGGATGACCTCCGACCATCTGATCCCACTCGGCACGGGGGAGTTCTCGCTGTGGCGTTCGGTGTGCGTACGCTCCGCCGGGCTGCCCTTCGATTGGATCAGTGATCCGGAGACGATCCGGCAGGCGCCGTTTCTTGAGGCGTTGGCCTGGCAGCATCCGCTCGTGGGCCGCCTGGCCCGGCGCGCCGGCGAGACGATGCCCCGAGACCTCGCCCGTACGCTCGCGAGCTACCGTTCGCGGTACTGCGCGAAGAACGATTCCATCGGCTTCTTCGGCCCGGTCGCCTGGGGCGCGTGGCGGGACGGGCCGACGAAGATCGGCGAGCTGACCCCGCCGGTGCGAGGTCAGCTGTTCTTCGAGATGTGGGCGATCCAAGCACTGGGCGACGCCCTCGTGGAGCGGTACGCCCTCGACGAGTGGACGGTGCCGCACCGGTGCGCTTCGGTCGCGATCACATCCGGCGGGGTTCACCTGGCCGACGGTTCCTTTCTGCCCCTCTCCGAAGTCCGTCAGCAGATCGTCGCGGCCGCCGACGGATTCCACACCGTCGCGGACATCACCGCAGCCTGCGCCGACTTCGGCGACCCGGAGAAGATCGTCGGCGAAGTCAAGGTGCTCCGGGCGATGGGCGTGCTCACGCGGGGATTCTTCATCCCGCAGTCCCGGCATCCGGAGCGTCAGCTCGCCATGCAACTCGCGCGCGTAGCCGACCCGGACCGCCGGGAGGCGGCCGAGCGTGATCTCGGCGCGCTTATCTCCGCACTCGACGAGGTGCGTGGCGTGCTCGGTGAACCGGCGGCGGTGGCGGCCGAACTCGGCATCCTGCACGACCGGTTCACCGAGCTGGCGGCAACGTCGTGGCACCGCCGGGACGGCGAGTTCTACGCCGGTCGGTCGGTCGCGTACGAGGACTGCCGGTCGGAGTTCGCCCCGGAACTTGGTACCGAGCTGCTGACGGAGATCGCTCCCGCGCTGGAACTGATGCTGCTCAGCGCCCGCTGGTATTCGACGGAGGTCGCGTCCCGATATCTCGCCCTCTGCCGCGACCTGCTCGCCTCCGAGCGTGATCCAGCCGGGTACCCGTTGCCGAAACTGCTGGCGACATTGGCATCCAGCATCGGCGGCGACGCCGGCAGCCCCGCCGGGCAGGCCGCTGCGGAGCTGCGCCGGAAGTGGACCGAGCTGCTGTCGCCGGCCGAGCAAACGGGCGCGGTCACCTTTCGGTCCGAGGACATCCGCGACAAGGTGACGGCGGCCTTCGCGGTCGCTGAACCAGGCTGGCCAACCGCCCGATGGCATGGCCCGGACCTGATGTTCGCCGCCGCCAGCGTCGACGACCTGCGCGAAGGACGTTTCCTCGGGGTTCTCGGCGAACTGCATCCCACCATCAACTGCGTCGACCAGCTTTGCTTCGCCTCGACCCACCCGGATCAGCCCGCGCTACGCCGCTGGATCGACGCCGACATGCCAGAACGGATCGTGCCGCTGTATCCCATGATCGGCGGCATGGTCAACTCCCGGACGGCTCCGCCGGAGGCGTACCACGCGCCGCACTACACCTATCTCGGGGTGGCCAACGAACCCTCGTACGCCCCGCGCCGGGCGAAGGTCGTAGCGGCCGGGGGTCTTCGCGTACACCAGGAGGACGATCGGCTGGTGGTCCGGTCGGTCGCCGGGGACTTCGAGGCCGACCTGGCCGAAGTACTCGACGACTACCTGGCGTTCGCGGCGTACAACAGGTTCGGCCTGTTCGAGCCGGCGGCACATCACCCCCGGGTGCAGATCGACCGGCTGGTGGTCTCCCGGGAGCGCTGGCAGCTGCCGATGGCCGCGTTTCCCGACCTGCCGCGGGCGAGACTGGATCAGGTCGTGGCCCACCTGCGCCGCCTGGCGTCCGAGCACGGCCTGCCCGAGGTCGCCTTCTGGGTGGTCGCCGGCGAGGCGAAACCGATCTATGTAGATCTCGCCGATCCGACCTTGGTGGATGCCGTGTGGGCGAAGCTGCGCCGCGGCCGGCAGCGGCAGCCGGGTGGCTGGGTGACGGTTTCGGAGATGCTGCCCGGACCGGATGAGCTGTGGCTACGCGATGCCGATGGCCGCCGGTACGCCGTCGAGTTCCGGGTGACCTGCGTGGACAGTCGCCGATATGGAGGAGGTAACCCAAGTGTTTGACGATGAGGATCGGGTGTTCTGTGTCGTCGTCAACGACGAGGACCAGTACTCGATCTGGCCGGACGATCGCCCGGCGCCTTCGGGTTGGTCGATGGCCGGCAAGACCGGTCGCCGACAGGAGTGCCTCGAATACATCGCGGAGGTGTGGACCGACATGCGGCCACGCAGCCTGCGCCTGCAGATGGACGGCGAATCCCGGTGACGGCCCGGGGATCCTCCCGCTGAACACCACGGCCGAGCACATGCGCGCCCCGGGCGGCCACCGGGAACTTGGGCAGCGCCGTGATCAGCGGACTGATCACGGCACAGAAGCGAGGAGAAGACATCATGGCCAGCGCCTCGATTCAGGTGAGCGATCTGGTGAAGACCTACCCACGGGGCGTACGGGCGCTGGACGGGCTGACCTTCACGGTCCGGGAAGGGACGGTGTTCGGGCTGCTCGGGCCCAACGGCGCCGGTAAGTCCACCGCGGTACGGATTTTGAGCACCCTGTCGCGCCAGGACACGGGGACCGCAGTCGTGGCCGGGTACGACGTCTCCCGGCAGCCGGACGCGGTCCGGCGCGAGATCGGGCTGGTCGGCCAGAAGCTCAGTGCCGTGCCGACCGCGACCGTACGGGAGAACGTCCTGCTTCAAGGCCGCATGTATGGCCTCAAGGGCCGGGAACTCGCGACCCGGGCCGACGAGGCGATCGCCCGGATCGGGTTGTCCGACGCGGCGGGCAAGCCGATCGGGTTCTGCTCGGGCGGCATGAAACGCCGAGTCGACATCGCGATGGGCATCGTCCATCGCCCGAAGGTGCTGTTCCTCGACGAGCCGACCACCGGGCTCGACCCGGACATCCGGATGCAGCTGTGGGACGACCTGGCCAAGCTGGTCCGTGCGGACGGGCTGACGATCCTCCTGACCACCCATTACCTCGAAGAGGCCGACACGCTCGCGGACGAGGTCGCCATCATGGACTCCGGACGAGTGGTCACCTCCGGGAGTCCGGCGACGTTGAAGCAGGAGCTTCGTGGCGACACCCTGCTCGTCGAGCTGGACACCGACGAGGCCGCCGGGCAGGCGACGGCTCTGCTGGCCGATGTGGGGCAGGTGGGCGAGTTCAAGGTGGATGGCCGGACGCTGCACGCCCGCGCGGAGGTCGGCGGCGCGGCCGTACCGGCGGTGCTCGAGCGGCTCAGCGGTGCGGGGCTGCGAGTGACCTCGGTGACGGTCTCCCAGCCGACGCTCGACGATGTCTATCTGCAGCACACTGGGCACCGGCTGGTGGCACAGCGGCGCGCAGAACTCGAACCCGAACGGAGCCAGTCTTGACCGAGCTCGTAGGCCAATCGGCGCACCTGGCCAAGCGCCACATCCTGCACGCCTTCCGGCAGCCGTGGCTCATCGCCATCAACCTGGTGCAGCCGTTTCTCTGGCTGCTGCTGTTCAGCGCCACCTTCAACCGGATCGCCGACATCCCCGGCTTCGGCGAGAGCAACTACGCGCAGTTCTTCCTGCCCGGTTTGATCGTCATGACGATTCTGCTGGCGGCCGGCTGGAGTGGATTGTCGCTGCTGGGCGACATGGAGCGCGGCACGCTCGATCGCATGCTCGCCTCCCCGGCCAAGCCGGCCGCGCTGGTCATCGGGCCGCTGCTGCAGCAGATCGTCAGTGGAGTCATTCCCACCGCGATTCTCCTGGCCATCGGGTACGCGCTCGGTGTCCGGTTCCATGGCGGAGTGCTCGGCGTGCTCGTCCTGGTGCTCGCGCTGGCGGCGATCGCCGCGGCGCTCGCGGCTCTGTCCAACGCGGTGGCTCTGCTGGTACGCCGAGAGGAGTCGCTGATCGCGGTCGTGAACTTCATCGTCATGCCGATGACGTTCCTCTCGACTGCCTTCATGCCGCGTGACCTCGTACCGGGCTGGGTGGCGGCCGCGGTCGCGGCCAACCCGGTCAACTGGGCGGTCGAACTCAGCCGGTCCGCTTTCGCCGGTACGCTGTCGGCCGGTCCGGTGCTGATGTACCTCGGCCTGCTGATCGCCCTCGCCGTCGGCGCCATCGCGCTGGCCCGGGCTTCGTTGGCCCAGTACCGGCGGACCGCGTGACGGTGGCGTCCCGGGTCGACCGGCACCGGCGCGGGCCGGTGCCGGCGACCCCCGGCGGAAGTCTGTCCCGGTGAGCCGGCTGCTGGCCATCAGTGACCTGCACGTCGGGTACGCGGAGAACCGCGACTTCGTCAGCCGGTTGCGGCCGGCCGATCCGGGGGACTGGCTGCTGGTCGCCGGCGACGTCGGTGAGCTGAGCACCGAGATCGAGTGGGCGCTCGGCGTCCTGAGCGATCGATTCGCCAAGGTCATCTGGGCGCCGGGCAATCACGAGCTCTGGACCCCACGCAAGGACCCCGTGGACCTTCGCGGGCAGGAGCGCTACGAGTACCTGGTCGCCTTGTGCCGTCGGCTGGGGGTGTTGACGCCGGAGGACCCGTACGCGATCTGGGACGGTCCGGGCGGGCGGGCGGTCGTGGTCCCGCTGTTCATCCTCTACGACTACACGTTCCGGGTGGACGGCACGTCGAACAAGGAGGACTCCCTGGCGCTGGCGTACGAGCGGGGAGTGGTGTGCACCGACGAGATTCTGCTGCACCCGGATCCGTACCCGAGCCGGGAGGCATGGTGCGCCGCCCGGCTCGCCGCGACCGAGCAGCGCCTGGCGACTCTCGATCCCGATACGCCGATCGTCTTCGTCAACCATTACCCGCTGGTCCGGGAGCCGACGCGGGTCCTGACCTATCCGGAGTTCGCGCAATGGTGCGGCACGGTGCACACGGCCGACTGGCACCGGCGTCATCGCACCGCCGCCATGGTCTACGGGCACCTGCACATTCCTCGTACGACGTGGCACGACGGAGTCCGGTTCGAGGAGGTCTCCGTCGGCTACCCCCGAGAGTGGCGGCACCGGGGTGACACACCGAATCCGCCGCGGCAGATCTTGCCGGCGGTGGGGGGCTGAGATGATCGAGGAGATCCTGCCGCCGGTTGTGGCGGCGGAGGAGGCGTTCGCCGATCTGCCGGAGGCGACGCTGTTTCCGGCGGAGCAAGCCGCCGTTGCGCAGGCCGTGGCCGGGCGACGCGCCGAGTTCGCGACGGTCCGCCACTGCGCTCGGGCGGCGCTACATCGTTTGGGTATGCCGCCCGCACCCATCCTTCCCGGGGAGCGCCGGGCGCCCCAGTGGCCGCCGGGCATAGTCGGGAGCATGACGCACTGCACGGGATACCGTGCGGCGGCGCTCGCGCGGGAACGCGACCTGGTGGCGATCGGGATCGACGCCGAGCTTCATGGCGAACTGCCCGAAGGCGTACTGGACTTGGTCGCGGTGGACGCCGAGCGTGCGATGCTGTCGCGCCTGGCGGCTGAGGACCCCAAGACGTGCTGGGATCGGCTCCTCTTCAGTGCGAAGGAGTCGATCTACAAGGCGTGGTATCCGCTGACCGGCCGGTGGCTCGACTTCGCCGACGCGCAGGTCACCTTCGAACCCGCCGGACAGCGGTTCACCACACGGATTCTTGTTCCCGATATGGGGACGGCGGGGCAGCGGCCTGAGTTCACCGGCCGCTATCTCGTGCGCAACGGCATAGTGCTGACCGCTGTCGTGGTGCTCCAGGACGCTCCAGCCACCCGCTGACACCGATTTCGCCCGGTTGACGGTTCCCGCCGAGCACGATCGCCGGCGCCATCACGACGTCCATCAGCGGCTGACCCGGCTGATCCAGCGCGGGCAGGCATCCGGTGAGATCGACCCGCAAGCACCGGCAAGCTGGCTCGTCGCCGCAGTCATCGCGCTCGGACACACCGCCGGTGAGCAGGTCGCCGCCGGCCGGCTGAACATCCGCCAGGCCGCGCAGGCCCTGAAGACCGCGACGCTACGGCTCCTCGCCACCCAGCACGCCACCATCGACGGCGAAACCCCGCAACCGCGCCAGCCGCCGGCTATCGGTCGATGACCGGCGGGCCGAGCGGTGCGACGCGAGGCAGTACTCTCCTCGCATGCTGGAGCGGATGTCTTGGCTGAACGAGCCCGGGGAGTGGTCGTCAGAGGGCGGCGTGCTCCGTGCGGTGACGGAGTTCCGGACGGACTTTTGGCGGGAGACGTTCTACGGCTGGGTGACCGACAACGGGCACTTTTTCAGCCTGCCGGTGACCGGTGACTTCACGGCCGAGGTGGTCGTGGCGGCCGAGCATACGACGCGGTTCGACCAGGCCGGCATGATGGTCCGGGCCGACGCGCGGAACTGGCTGAAGAGCGGCCTGGAGGTTACCTCTGGGGTCGTGCAGGTCAGCACGGTCTATACGCGCGGATTCTCCGACGTGTCCATGGCTCCGGTCGCCGGTTTCCGTGGGGAGGTCGCGATGCGGGTGACCCGGTTCGGTGCGGCGCTGACCGTGCACTGCCGCAGCGGCGATGACCCGTGGCAGCTGCTCCGCCTGGGATACCTCGACCTTCCCGCCACGGTGGAGGTCGGCGTCATGTGCTGCTCGCCCGAGCGTGCGGGTCTGCGGGCCACGTTCCGGGACTTCCGGGTCGGGCCGCCGATCTCGCGCGACGGCCTCGAGTGACCGTCTGCCGCCGGCGGACCTTCGTCAAGCGCGGACTCGTCCCGCGCCCGCAGAGCCGCCTCGACCTGTGTCGCGGGCCAGGCCAGTCGGTGATCCACGTTCGGTGACGGCGAACCGGCAGGATGTGTGCCGTGAGGGTCCAACAAGGGGTGCACGTCGTGACCGTCTCCTATTGGAGCTCCAGCCAGCTGTCCGGAATGCTGGCCGAGCTGGCGGGACGGTTCCCGGTGACGGTCGTGGACAACGCGGACGGCACCGACATTGAAACCCAGCGGGTCAGCGCGGGCCACGACTATGTCGCGATCGGTCACAACTCCGGTTTCGGGTCGGCGTGCAACGTCGGTGCGCGCCGGAGCAGCTCGGCATACGTGCTGTTTCTCAATCCGGACTGCCGGGTCTCGCCGTCCACGGTGGATGCTCTGGTTTCGCTGCTGGATCGGAGGCCGGACGCCGGTGCGTGCGCGCCGCGGCTCGGCCGGCGTCAGATCTACGGTGGTGCGGCGCCCGGGTTCTGGTCTGCCGTGGGTTACCTCGCCTTGCCCGACGCCCTGCTCGGGTCGCGCTGTGTCTGGGCCACGGCGACCCGAGCCCGAGGGCCTGTCGCGGTCGGTTGGGCGTCCGGTGCCTGCCTGCTGGTACGCCGAGAGGCGTTCGACGCCGTCGGTGGCTTCCGCGAGGACTTGTTCATGTACAACGAGGACCTCGACCTGTCCGCTCGCCTGCGCCGCAGCGGCTGGTGCGTGCTGGTCGACCCGCGGCTGTCCGCCGACCATGCCGGAGCGCAGTCCTCGGTGGCTCCGGTGGACACCGCGAACTCGTGGTCTCGGTCGACCCTTCGTTATCTGGGGCGATCCTGGCGTTCGACCGGTATCGCGGCGATTCTCGGCGCTGGCATGTGGCGGCGGCATCTGGTCGCCCTGGCGGGAGGCCGCCGGCGGGCGACCTTCGCACCGGAGTTCACCGCACAGTTGCTCCGTCGTAGGACCACCACAGATCCCGCAGCCGACCGGCCGGAAAGGTGTCTGTCCACGGCTTGTGACGGGTCACGAAGTGAATGAGGTAAGCCTCCGACGCCAGCCGGCCCAGCCGGCTGCGCGGGACATGTTCCTCGCCGTAATAGGGGAAATCTTCGGCCTGCCAGATGTCCTCCAGCGGGAAGACGTTCCAACGGCGGTCGAGCCGGTGCCACTGTCCGCGTACCACATGATTGAGGGCGTCTTGGTCCCAGAACCGCACGTGCTGCGCGGACGTCGTCGCGAAGCGAAGCGCGGCCGGGCCGATCTCCCGGCGGCGCCACCGGTCGAGGTCGATGACGAGCAGCCCGGAGTTGAAGTAGGGCAGTGCCCGCTCGGCCTCGGCGAGCGGTAGGCCGGGCAGGCAGCCGGGTGTGCCGAGGGTCGGTACGCACACGTCCTGGACGGCGGCGAGCGGATATGGCCCCAGGTCCAGGGTGAGTAGTTCCGCCGGATCACGCAGGAAGAGGGTGTCCGCGTCCACATAGACCGCGCTGCTGTACTCGGGCAGCGCCTCGGCGATGTGCAGGCGGTAGTAGACCGCAGGGGAGCCGTGCGAGTCGAAGGGAAGCCCCAGGCATGTGCCGGTCATGTCCCGGATCTCGAAGTCCAGGCCGGCGGAGGTGGCGGCGCTGGTGATGGTGCGAGCCTGCTCCGGCGTCAGATCACCGGCCAACGCTATGACAGTGGTCGTTTGTCCATTACGGACAGCTGCGAGCGAGTGGAGCATTGCCCTGGCGGCGCGGGCATACCGGCTGTCGAAGGCGACGACGATGGGCCGCTGGAGATCTTCACGCATTCGCCACCCTAGCTGGCCGCGTACTTTGCCGCAGTCATCCAGGGCATGTCACAGCGTGCCCGGGATGGCGCAACGACCAGGGAGCTCACTGAAACGGCAGAACTGGCACTGGAGGCCTGGCCCCAAGCGCGAGACTGAGCGCCTCCCGGCAAGATCACGGTCTACAGCTGGAGTACTTGGGCAATCCAGAGGTCAGCGGCTGGAGTCTGTTCTGTCCGCCAGCGCGACTGCGACGAGGGGAGCGCCGGAGCGGGCGGCCTCCGATATGCGCTCCCAGCCGGCGATCGCCACGAAGCTCGGCGGCTCGGGCATCACCAGGGGCGGTGCGTCTGGCACGCCGGCAGCGGTTGTCCGCCGGATCCGGCGGGGATCGAGGTGACAGACCGGGTTAGGCGCGCACAGCCCGGCAGTGTCGACGTGGTCGGCGATCCGTTCGACGATCTCGGCCGGCGAGGCCGTGGTGCTGTCCAGGACCAGGTCGTAGTTCCGCAGGTCGGACTTGTCGACGCCATACCGGGTAAGGAACCGGGCCCGTTCGCTGTCGCTGCGGCTCGCTAGGCGCTGACGAGCCTCCTCGACCGTCGCGTACCGCTCCACGTCGTTCGCCGGACGCGCCATAGCGCGGCGGGCTGCCACCGTGGGATCGGCGAGCATGTGCACCTTCACCGCGTCGGTGAAGAAATGCCAGGCCAGCCGGCTGTCCACGACGAGCTGCTCGCCGGAGGTCGCGATGTCGGCCTGGAGCTGATCCACATAATGGTCGATCTTGTCGTCGAGTTCGGCGTGCAGGTTGAGTTGCAGCGCGGTCATCCCGCGCTGCGCCGCCATCGATCGGTAGAGGTCACCGACGCTGATCCGGCGGACGCCCAGACGCTGAGCCAGCAGCTTCGAGACGGTGGTCTTCCCGCTGCCGAGATCGCCGTTCAGGACAACGGTGCGCCGGTTGGCCATCCGCCACCCTAACCCGGCCGGCTAAGTGCCGCTGGTCTTCGGACGTCTCGTTCGAGTGACAGCCCTCGCCGCTGACGACCTCGGGGTGGCGTGCGACGGCTTGGGGAGGCGCCCGGCGGCTTGGGGAGGCGTCCGGCGGCCTAAGGGTGGCGTCCGACGGCTTAAGGGTGGTCGAGTCCGCGCGGTACGCCCAAGAGATCACGGGCGGCGATGCGGGCCATCCGCCAGACCGATATGTCCTCGCGGGCGCCCCGGATGGCCACCAGTGATGTCGCGGCCAAGAGCAGCCCGTAGAGGATTTGGGCGAAGCCGGCGATGACGAGGGCGACGGCGGGCAGGTGGTGGCCCAGTTCGCCGGTGATCACCGACGCGCCGCACGTCAGCATGCCGGCCAGCGTCAGCCGGAGACCGGCCAGATGCAGTCGGTAGTGTCTGGTGCGTCTCACGTGAGCGACCATGCGGCCACAGTAGGGCAAGCCCCCGACAAGCGCGCCGTCAGCTCCAGGGGCGGGCGCCGGACTGCAGGTGGCGGCCAAGATCGCTGGTCGGCCCGAGGTGCCGGAGCTTGTCCGGGTTCACGATCGAGTGGATCGTCGTGATGCGGCCGTCCACGATCGTCACGCCGAGGACGCCGACGATGCGGTCGTCGGCGTCGAACGTGACCGCGCCCGGACCGCCGTTGACCATCGTGACCTCTACGCGTACGCCGAGCTGCCGCAGGCGGGGCAGCCAGCGCGCCAGGATCCGGGCGATGTTGTCCCCACCGGTCACCGCGCGTGCCATCGCCGGGACCTTGCCGCCGCCGTCGCCGTGGAACGCGGCGTCCTTGGCCAGCAGCTGCTCCAGTTCGGACAGGTCGCCCCGTTCGGCGGCGGCGAAGAACCGCCGGGTCAGCTCCTCCTGCTGCCGTGGTGACGCGTGATACCGGGGCCGTCGCTCCTGAAGGTGAGCCCGGGCCTTCGCGACGAGGTGCCGGGTGGTGTCGACATCGGTGCCGACGATTCCGGCGACGTCGGCGTACGGGTAGTCGAACACCTCGCGCAGCAGGAAGGCTGCCCGCTGCGGCGGGGTCAGGTTCTCCAGCAGGACGAGGAAGGCCAGCGACAGCGAATCCGCGGTCTCGGCCTGCTCCGCCGGAGACGGATCGGTCATCAGCGGCTCGGGCAGCCACTCGCCGACGTACCGCTCCCGGCGTACCCGCGCCGACCGGAGCTGGTCGATCGCCTGGCGGGTCACCAGCGTCGCGACGTACGCCCGAGGCGAGCTGATCTCCGCGCCCTCGCGCATGGCCTGGTGCATCCGCAGGAACGCCTCCTGCACCACGTCCTCGGCGTCGCTGACACTGCCGAGCATCCGGTACGCGATCGCGAAGGCCTTCGGCCGCAGCTCGCTGAACAGATCCGTCTCCGGCACGGCGATCAGCCCAGCCCTTCCCGGAACCCGGTACGCCAGCTGGGGTAGCGCAGCGTCCAGCCGAGTTCCCGCTTCGCCTTCGCGCTGGAGATGCCCCGGGCGCGAGTCATCAGGTGCACCGGACCCTGCCCGGCGATCAGCCGTACCAGCCAGGCGGGGATACGGCGCGGCGGCTTGGCGCCGAGGCACCGAGCGAGTTCGGGCAGCCAGACCGAGACCGGGGCCGGGTCGTCGTCGGCGACGTTGTAGATGCCGGCCGTGCCTCGTTCGACGGCCGCGACCGTGGCCGACGCGGCGTCGACGATGTGCACCATCGACCACACTCCCGCCCCGTTGCCGACGATCGGGAACTTCCGCTCCCGGATCTGCTGAGCCATCACCGCGCCCGGCTCGGCGCTGAGTCCGGTGCCTGGGCCATAGAAACCACCGTAGCGAAGAGCGATGCCGTCGCCCCAGGTGATCCCCGTGACCGCCGCTTCGACGTGACGCAACGCGTCCACCGACTCCCGCACGTCGGCCGGCGGGTTCGGCTCGATCGCGACGTTGTCGTCGGCGAGCCCCGGACCGGTTTGCGCCGCCCACAGCGCGTTGCTCTGCGCCACGAACTTGCGTACGCCGACCGCGCGGGCGGCCGCCAGCAGGTGATCGGTTCCCTCGATACGCAGCCGGTCGGTCGCCGCCGCCATCCGCTTCGCGTGCCGGAAGTCGGGCGGTCCACCCAACGCCGTCATCTGATGCACGACGACCTCGGGTTCCGCCTTGGCGACCGCCTCGGCCACCGATTCCGGGTCGAGCGCGTCGACGACGACTGCCTGCGCGCCCAGGTCACGCAGTGCGCCTAGCTTGGCCGGCGTACGGGTCGTGCCGACGACTTCGTGACCCCGAGCCACGAGCTGGGTGACGAGGTGGCCGCCGATCGCGCCGGACGCCCCGGCAAGAAAAATCTTCATGCACCATAAGACGAGGCAGCCCGGCCGGGCATGAACGGCGGTAACCCAGGTCACACCCGCGACCGGCTGACCCGCAGCCGAACCTCCTCCGGCGCTGCCCGTATCGCGAGCTGATCGGCCTCGCGGCACATCGCGGCCAGCAGAACCGGCAGGTCGGGATGGCGGTCGGCGTCGGCCTGGACGGCGATGATCAGCTTCCCGGCGTACGACAGGGCCAGGAACCCGATGGTCATGTTGCCCACCACCGTCCCGATCGGGATGACGTCGCGGATCGTCGCCCCGAGGATGCGCATCGGCATCGGCGGTCCCGCGACGTTGCTCTCGACAAAGTTGATCATGCGCTGCCGGCGGCTGAACCACCGAAGCACCCCCAGCCGGGAGAGCGCGATCAGCAGGCCATTGCCTGCCGTCGGAGCCTGTCTCCGCTTTGCGTCCGCGCTTTCACGCGCGATCTGGTGGAGCCGACGACGCACATCTGGCTCCAACGGCACACGCATCGCGTAGCCGCCGGTTCGGTTGCCCTCACCGGCGGCGCCGGTCTCAGGAAGCGACACGGCCACGGTGGCGTGCAGGCGAACGTCGTCCGTCCGTTCCGTCCGGGACCGCAGCAGTGCCCGGAGACCACCGGCGGCCAAGGCCAGCACGATGTCGTTGACCTTGCCGCCATGCTCGTGGGCAGCGGTCTTGGCCCGGCGAAGATCGAGCGTGACCACGTCGAGGCGTCGGCGCGCACCGACCGGTCCGTTCAGCGACGTGCGGGGCGCGTGGCGCAGCCCGGCCATCTGACGCCACGTCTCGATGCGAGGTCTGCGTAGCGTACGCAGTGCCGCGATCCGGCTAGCGATGTTGTCGCGGACCAGCGCTGGCCAGGTCGGCATCGGCTGCGGCCTGGGCGAGGGAAGCACCGGATGGTCGTCGGCGAGCGCTGTGAACATGCGAATCGTCGTCAGGCCGTCGGCCACGACGTGGTGCATGGCGAAGACCAATGCGGCGCCTTCGCCGGGTAGTCCGTTGACGAGCCACATCCGCCACAATGGCTGACCATGGGGGAATGGCTGGTTCGTCAGGCGTACGGCGAGATCGGTCAGCCGTTCTCCGGACGGCAGTGCGCATTCCCGCACGTGACGATCGACGTCGAAGTTTGGGGCGTCGACCCAGATGGGCCGCCCGCCGGGCCATCGAGGACGCGAGATGACCTGCCGCAGCCGGGCGACGGAACTCACCCGATCGGCAACGCGCCGGCGCAGAGCCGGCAGCTCGATCCGGGCGTCGAGCAGCACCAACGCGCCGACTCGGGCCGGTGACGTCGGCGACTCGACGTACAGGTTGATCAGATCGGTGGGGGTCAGCCGCTCGATCCTCGTCATGTCTTCAGCGTTCTCGGGACCGATGGCGTGGCCCAGGGTCGTTCGGCCCTGATCAGAACGGCAGGCCGTCCCTAACGTCGCAGGCATGGGACAACAACGTGTACGGCCGCTTTACCGGCTGAAGAGGTGGATGTACCCCCACGATAGCCCGAACCGGCTCGCACGGGCGCTGAACAGCCTCTCGGTCGTCCAGTTCCGCTCCGGCGTGCTCGCGAGCCGCCGCTGGGTGGTCA
>JABFYB010000098.1 GCA_013361475.1 Hamadaea sp. | reverse complement strand
GAAGGTCATACGATTCACCGGCTCGCCGCCCGGCACGCGGAGTTGTTCGGTGGGCGGCCGGTCCGGGTGAGCAGCCCGCAGGGGCGGTTCGCGGCGGGCGCCGAGCTGATCTCGGGGAGCGTCCTGCGCCGGACGGAGGCGTACGGGAAGCATCTGCTGCATCACTATGCCGGGCACACCTTGCACGTGCACCTCGGCCTGTACGGCGTCTTCAGCGACGGCGAAGGCGTCGCGCCGGAGCCCGTCGGGCAGGTACGCCTGCGGCTGGAGTCCGCGGCGTACTGGCTCGATCTGCGGGGACCGGCCGCCTGTGAACTCCTCGATCCGCCCGAGGTCGAGGCGCTCAAGGCACGGTTGGGCGCTGATCCACTGCGCGACGACGCCGACCCGGAGGCGGCGTACGCCCGGATCAAGCGCAGTTCGCTCGCGGTCGCGACGCTGCTGATGGATCAGAGGATCGTTGCCGGCTGCGGCCTCGTGTACGCCTGCGAGGTGCTCTTCCGGGCGGGGATCGAACCGACCCGCCCCGGTACGCGGATCACGCCGGACCAGTGGGCGATGCTCTGGAAGGATCTTCAGGAGCTGATGCGCGAAGGCGTCCGCCGGGGCCGGATCGACACAGTTCAGGCCAGTCACCTGCCGGAGGCGATGGGCCGGGCGCCGCGTGTCGACCGCCACGGCGGCGAGGTCTACGTCTATCGTCGGGCTGGTCAGCCCTGCTTGCTGTGCGGAACGGAGATCCGCCGCGGCACGCTCGCCGCGCGCAACTCGTACTGGTGTCCGCGCTGTCAGGCGGGAACCGCCGCCGGGTCTTGACCGTCCCAGGCTCATGAACGGAACTCGCTTGCTCCTTCCGCTGCTCGCAGCGGTGCTCCTGGCGGGCACCGCCTGCGCGAAGGCCGACTCCGGCACGCCCGGCGACACCGGCTCCACGGGGTCCTACGCCGCTGACGCGGCCGTCGTCCAAATCTCCCATGTCGGCGGGTTCGTCTCGCCCGACATGCTCGTCACGCGGCTGCCCTTGGTCAGCGTCTACGGCGACGGCCGGGTGGTGACCGAGGGGCCGGTGATCGCGATCTATCCCGGGCCCGCGTTGCCGAACGTCCAGGTGCAGCGGATCTCGGTGGCCGATGTGGACAAGCTGGTGAAGCTCGGCGTCGACGCCGGGGTCGGGGCGACGGCCGACTACGGGCAGCCGGGGATCGCCGACGCGCCGGACACGAAGTTCTCGGTGCTCACCACCTCCGGCCTCAAGACCAGCCAGGTGTACGCCCTCGGCGAGGCGAACGGCAGCGGCCTGACCGACGCCCAGATCCAGGCGCGGGCGAAGCTCAAGGCGTACCTGGCGCAGGTGACCGACCTGCCGAAGACGCTCGGCGCGGACGCCGTCTCGGAATCGAAGCCTTATGAGCCGGCCGGTCTCGCCGCCGTCTCCCGGCCGTGGAACGCCGACTCCAGCGGCGTCGGCCAGCAGCCCGAGGTCGCCTGGCCGGGGCCGGCCTTGCCGGGCGACCCGGTGCGGCCGGGCTTCGACCTCGGCTGCGTGACGGTCACCGGTGCTCAGCTGACGGCCGTCCTCGACGCGGCCGCGAAGGCCAACACGGCGACCCCGTGGACCTCGGGCGGCAAGCGCTGGTCGGTGTCCTTCCGGCCGCTGCTGCCGGACGAGGCGAGCTGCGCCGACCTCAAGGAATAAGCGACCCCGATCGGGGTACCGGCCGGGACATGACCGTCATGCCCGGCCGGGCCGAGTCGTACTGGATGGACTCCACCGAGGCGACCGGTTACCCCGAACTCACCGAAGACATCCAGGTCGACGTCGCCGTGGTGGGTGCCGGCATCGTCGGCGTCAGCACGGCCTGGGAGCTGGCCAAGGCCGGTCGCTCGGTGGCCGTGCTCGAGGCCGACCGGATCGTCGCCAACACCACCGGCTACACCACCGCCAAGCTCACCTCACTGCATACGTTGATCTATCGCCGGCTGACCGTCAGCCTCGGCCCCGAAGCTGCCCGCCTCTACGCGACCTCGCAGCAGGACGCGATCGGCCGCGTCCACGAGATCGCCGCCGACCTCGGGATCGACTGCGATCTGGAAACGCGTCCGGCGTACACCTATGTGACCGAGGAGGAGGGGGTCGACAGCGTCCGGGCGGAAGCCGAGGCGGCCCTCGACGCCGGCCTGCCGGCCCAGTTCGTCACCGCCGGCACCTTGCCGTTCCCGATCGCGGGCGCCGTCCGGGTGGACGGGCAGGCCCAGTTCCATCCCCGCAAATACCTGCTCGGGCTCGCCGCCGACCTCGTCGCCCACGGCGGGCTGATCTTTGAGCGTACCCGCGTGATGAGCCTGGAGGAGGGTCGCACCTGCCGCGTGACCACGGAGAACGGCCACACGGTGACCGCGCGGGACGTGGTCGTGGCCACCCACTACCCGGTGTTCGACCGCGGCCTGCTGATGACGCGCCTCATCCCGCACCGCGAGCTGGTCGTGGCCGGCGTGATCCCGGAGAGCGACGACCCGAACGGCATGTTCATCACCCCCGAGGACGACACCCGCTCGGTACGCACCGCCCCGCTCGGCGACGGCCGGCGGCTGGTGATCGTGACGGGGGAGAAGTTCGCGCTGGGCAGTCCCGGGGTGAGCGACCGGCTGTGGCGACTCGTCGGCTGGACGCGCCGGGTGTTCGACGTCGAGGAGATCACCTATCACTGGGCTGCCCAGGACAACGTCAGTACGGACGGGGTGCCGTTCGTCGGGCCGCTGCACCTCGGCTCGGAGCACACGTGGGTCGCGGGCGGGTTCGGCGGCTGGGGGATGAGCAACGGCGTCATGGCTTCGAGGCTGCTCACCGCACTCATCACCGGCGCCTCGCCGCCGCCGTGGGCCGACTTCTACACGCCGAAGCGCGTGCACCTGCTCACGGAGGCGCCGTCCTTCGTCAAGAACTCGGCGTTCGTGGCGAAGGAGTTCGTCGCGGGCCGGCTACGTGCGTCCCACGTGGACGGTGTGGCCGACATCGTGCCGGGGCAAGGCGCGGTGATGCGGGTCAACGGCCAGCGGTGCGCGGTCTACCGGGACGACGACGGCAAGGTGCACGCCGTCTCCGCCACCTGCACCCACCTCGGCTGCACCGTCGGGTTCAACGACGCCGAGCGTACGTGGGACTGCCCGTGCCACGGGTCGCGGTTCGACGTGGACGGCAACGTCCTGCACGGACCAGCGAAGAACGCGCTGGAGTCGCGCGAGGTCTCCTGACGGTCGCTTACGCATGGCGCTGCCGCGCATGGCGCCGGATCAGGGATCTCGGTCGAATCATGGTCCAAGATTCGACCCGGAACCCTGATCCAGCGCGTCAGGAAGGCCGGCGCCGACGAGCGCTCAGTGGGCGGCGAGCCGAGCCTGGAGCGCGGGCATGAGCCGGACGAGCACGACCAACCCGGCGACGCCGGTGAGGGCGGCGGTCCACCACACCGCACCCCGTCCGGCGTACGCGAACAGGAAGGTGGTCAGCACGGGCCCGGCGAGCCGCGCCAGCGATCCGGCCCAGATCATCGCGCCCTGATAACGCCCTTGGGCGTGCGCCGGGGCCAGGTCGGCGGCGATGCCACCGGCGACGATGCCCGCGGCGACCTCGCCGACCGACCAGATCACCGCGCTGAGGGCGTACCCGACGGGTGTGTGGACGAGGCCGGTCGTGCCGATGCCGACTCCGACGAGGGCCCAGGACCAGCCCAGCACATGCAGCCGTCCGAACCGGGCCAGCCACGGGTAGAGCACCGGCTGGAGCAGCACGACCAGGATCGCGTTGACGACGGCGACCGCGCCGAAGACGGCCGGGCTCAGCCCGTCCAGCCGGATCGAGAGCGGGATGGCGTACTCGGTGAGGCTGTAGACGATCTCCTGGGCCAGGTCGAGCGCGATGAAGACCAGCATGAGCCGGTCGGCGAACAGCACTCCGTAGCCCCCTTTCTCGCCGGCCCGCCGGACCGTCGCGACCCGAGGGAGGAACATCGCGGCGATGACCGCGAAGACGAGGCAGGTCACCGCGTCGATGGCGAACAGGAGCGCGTACCCGTGGGCGGCGAGGAACCCGGCCATCGCGGCGGCGCCTGCCGCGCCGATGTTGAACGCCCAGTGCATCAGGCTGAAGGCCCGCGTACGCCGTTCGCCGCTCACCGAGGCGGCGACGAGCGCGTTCGCCGCCGGGGGATAGAGCTTGCCGGTGAGCCCGACGAGGACGGCCGCGGCCGTCATCAGGGCGATCGTCGGCGCGACGTAGAGCGCGCCCAGCGCCGCCGGGGCCGCGACCAGTCCGACGATCAGGGCGGTGCGGGGACCGATCCGATCGGCCAGCCAGCCGCCGGCGACCGAACCGGCGGCCCCGCCGAATCCGAGCGCGATCACGATGGTGCCGGTGGCGGAGGTCGAGACGCCCTTGGCGCCGAGGAAGAACACGAGGAACGGCACCACCATGGTGCCGATCCGGTTGGCGAGCGTACCGGCGGCCACGATCCAGAACGTGCGCGGCAGGTCGCCGAAGAGACTGCTTCGGGGGGCGGTGACGGTGCTGACAGCCATGATCGAAAGCCTCGGGCCTGCGCACCGCCCGGAGTACTGTTTTAGCCGGAGCTGAATGTTGAGGAGCCGCGATGCTGACGCTCGAGTTCTCCACCGGGGACATGGCCCGGATCCGGTTCGCGCTGTCGTGCCTGTGGGAGGTCGCGTCCAGCTATCACGTTCTGCAGGCTCCGGAGAACTACACCATCCAGCGGCCGTGGGTCGACCAGGTCCACGCGCGCGTCCGGGCGGCGGGTCTCGGCCCCGGCAGCCTGCTGTCCGCGCTCATCCCGCCCGGTCCGCGCTACATGCCCGACTTCCTGACCCCACCCTCGGCCACGCTGAACCCCAGCCTCGCGGACGAGCTTCAGGTCGTGCTCGCCACGCCCCATGAAGTCGTACGCACAGAGCTGAACCTGATCGAGTGGCCCCGCAACGCAGCAGTCCAGGCCCTGTACGACGACCCGGCGACGGGTCTGCGGCGGCTGGCCGACGAGATCACGGCCTACTGGGACATCGCCTTGGCCGAGCACTGGCCGCGGATGAAGGCGCTCCTGGAGGCGGAAGTCTTCCACCGGGCCCGGCTGCTGGCCGAGGAGGGCGCCGTCGGGCTGCTCAACGGCCTACACGACGCCATCGGCTGGCAGGACGACACGTTGTCCATCGCCCACAAGATGTGCGGCGACGAAGTCCCGTTGAGCGGCAACGGATTGCTCATCGTCCCGGCGATCTTCGTGTGGCCCGCCGTGCGTACCGTCACGTCGCCGGAGAACCCCCAGTTGGCGTACCCGGCGCGGGGGATCGCCACGCTGTGGGAGAGCGCCGCCCCGGCCCCGGCCGCCCTCGCCGCCGTCATCGGCCGCAGCCGCGCCCAACTACTCGTCGAACTCGCCGCCCCACTGTCTACAACGGACTTGGCTCGGCGTACCGGCATGTCGGCCGGCGGCGTATCCCAGCATCTCAGCGCACTCCGGGCGGCCGGTCTCATCACCGCCCACCGCGCCGGTCACGCGGTGCTCAATATGCGTACGCCCGCAGCCGACACGTTGCTGGCCGCGGGCGTCGCCTGACGACACGTCAGCAGTGGGCGAAGCCGCCACCCGGCAGACGATCGTGGTAGATCTCCTGCTCGTCGGCGGTGAACCCGGCGACCTCCAGGCTCAGACAGCTGTCGCCGCCGACCGCCGCGACGGCGTCATAGCGATACTGGTCCCAATCGTTGCCACACTCGCCCGCCGCCGTGCAGATGTCGAGGTGCAACGTCGTCGGCACCCCGCGATACTTCACCTTCACCAGCCGGGCGCAAGTGTCGGTCCCGTCCCAGTAGACATAGGAGCGCGCGGCCAACTCGCCGTCACGG
>JABFYB010000108.1 GCA_013361475.1 Hamadaea sp. | reverse complement strand
AAGCCACCCAGCTGGTACGCGGACTGCTGCTCGCCAGAGTTCACCAGCGTCACGCCACGGGCGATCATCGCCGCGCCGGAGGCGAGGCCGACGATCATCGTGGCGAACCCCGTACGCAGGGCCAACCGCAGGCTGGGCGACTGGGCGGGGTCGCCGCGGAAGGCGTACCAGGCCATGGCGAGCAGGACCGCCACGAGGATGAAGCCGCCCGCGGCCAGCATCATCGCGATGGCCCGATTGGCCGGGGTCTCCATGTTGAAGTGCGAGGGGACGCCGCGCCAGGCTTGGAGGGTGATGCCCGCGACCTCCACGACGCAGTCGGCCGCGAACACCGCGAGCAGCCAGCGTGGGGCGCGAAGGTAGCCGCTGAGCCAGGTGACGGTGAGCAGCGTGAGCCCGAAAGACAGCCCGAACGTCGTCGGCTTGCGCCACGAGACCGGGCCTTCCCACGGCCCGCCGTCGACCGCGAACACGAGCAGGTGGAACAGTCCACTCGCGAGCAGTACGAGACCGACGGCATAGGTGACACGGCGGAGGCTCATGCCGACGATTTTTGCCGGTGTGGCGCGATGCCGCGTCCTGCTACGGGCGGCACCCTGAATACTCCTTGGGGAGTACGCCTAGAGTCCGCGCCGGCCGAGTTCCGCCAGGAAGTTGCGTTTGCGCCGATGCTGCTCGCGCAGGTCGCCCACGTAGGCCGCGAATTCCCGGTGAGCCCGTTGGAATAGCGGCTTCACCTTCACCAAGTATTCGGCCGCCTGACGGTACGCGTCGTTGTTCGTCAGCATGATCTGCATGGCGATCAATGGTTCGTACGCGTCGATGGCGTCGCTGGGATGGCTCACGGCCCGGCGGTCGGCCACGGCGACGACCGTGGCTTCGCGACAGGTGTGCTTGGCGATCACTCGCCAGGCCTGGTCGTCTTCGCCCTCGGCGAGCAGGATGCGCGCCCACGTGTCGGCGGCTCCATGCGCGTCGATGCCGGCGAGGTCCTGGAGGCGTGCCAGCGCTTCCCGGCGTACGGCGGGCCATCGGTGAACCGCTTCGGCGGCCTCCCGTAACCGCTGGTAAGTGCGTTCGGCGGGTTCGTCGTGGAAGTAGCGCTCCAAGATCGTCAGCCGATCTTCCAGCCGACCGGCGTTCGCGTACAGGTCGGCGAGCGGATCGACCAGTTGAGCGCCAGCCCACCCGGTGCCGTGTCCGTCGGCTATGCCGCTTTCGAACCACATCATCGCCTCGTCGACCCGTCCATGGGCCTGGAGAAGCTTGGCGATCCGGGCATAGGACGTCGATCCGGTCAACTCTCCGGACCACAACCGGACCAGCCCGTCGATGTCATCGGCTGCGGTGAGAAGCTCCTCCCGTAGGCTGCGCACCTGCCAGCTCCGCGGGTCGTTCTGGTCCATACCTTCTCGGAAGGCCGTCCATCCGACGTCGTCGAGGAGGTCGTACGCCGCTGCGAGCGCCTGAGGTTGGTAATCCGGTCCGGCCAGTCGGAATCCCAGGAGCCACCGGGCGAACTCGATCTGGTCCGGCGGCGCCGCGCGACAAGCATCCAGGTAGAGCTCCACCGCTCGCTCGGCGACGGAGTCGACGTAACCGATCTCGTCGTCGGTCCGGGAGATCGCCCGACTGAGCAGTTCGACTGCCCGTTGGAGCGGTTGCTGACCGAGCATCGGATCGCGCGCCGCCAGATCTCCGAGAGCGGTGAGCACCTCGTCGGCCGCGTCGGCGAAGTCGCGGACTTCGTGGCGCTCGAGCCATTCCACATCGAACGATTCGACAAGCCGGCTCAGGTCGACGGAGTCCGGAACATCGCCACCGACGGCAGCGGCCAGCCGCAGTTCCTGATAGAGGTCCGCATCCGTCTGAGCCCTACGCCAGACCAGCTCGACCAACTCCGCCTGGGACATGCGACTGAGATGGGCGTGGATGTCGAGAGCCGGCTTCTTGGCGGTCCTATCGTCCGCGAGAAGCCGTAGGCCCACCGCGACGAGATGTTTGCAGAAGTTGCCTTCGGACCCGAACGGGCAGCTGCACGCTCCGTCGAGACCCCGGCCGTGACGGAGCACGACGCGGTAGACGTCGTTTCCCTGGACCGTCGCCGAGACGCCTTCGGGGAGATCGCGAATCGATCGTACGTCATCCACATAGTCCAGACCCCGGTCGAACGAAGCGGGGCCTGCGAGGCGGCGAAGGTCGCCTTGACCGAAAGGTCTCACAGGGACGAGGTTACGGCAGCCCGATCGGGTTCGAGCAGAACAGGTGCTGGACCGAGGTCGTCGAGCTGAGGTGCGGCAACGTCTCGTCGGCGGCGAGTCCCTTCGCCTCGGACGCCCGGACGACCCCGAGGCAGAACACGACCTGCTCGATCGGGTCGGGCAGGGTGATCGTGCCGTCGCCGTAGTCGTCGCCGTACGGATGACGGCGGCTCAACGGCAGCGAGACGGTCAGCTGCTCACCGACCGACTCGCCCGGCGGGACCTTGGTGACGCCGACCCGCGCCGCCTGCGCCCAACTCACCTTGTCGGTGTCGGGCATCGCGAAGGCCCGCTTGCCGATCTCGACGACGTGGGTGCCGCTGCGGCCCACGACGTAGACGGCGTCCGCCGCCCCCGGTACGCGATTGAGCACGAGCAACTCGTCCGGCGACTGATTGGTCAGCCGGTACGTGACGTGCAGCGACTGACCCTCGACGACGACCTCGGCGGTGAAGCCCACCGCTGGGGGCGCGCCGGACGCGGGCGGGTCAGCGGGTTCGGCCGGAGCGGCGGCACAGCCGCCCAGCAGCGCCGCGAGCCCACCCGCGAACAACCGCCTAGTACGCGTCACGGTGCGGTGCCCCCATCTCCTCGCGGAGCCCGTTCTCCGTCAGCTCGAAGCGGTGCTTCGAGTAGATGTTCGTCGGCGTGTTCGGGTCGCCGTCCTCGTCGATCGGCAGGCCGGCCGCTTCGCGCTCCCGGTTGGGCACACCGGGATTGTCCGGGCCGGAATAGTCGCCGGGGGCGAGCGAGTCGTTCATGTAGTCGTAGACGTGCGCCATCTCGTGATAGAGCACGGCGACCGGCGGGCCCTGGACGGTCTGCCCGTTGCCCATGGTCAGCTCGTCGAGGTGCACGTTGAGGTTGATGGTGTTGTCACCGCCGGAGTGGCTGGCGGTGCTGTTGTTCGGGTCGGCCGGGTTGTTGTACTCCTTGATCGTCAGGGAGTCGCCGTCGTGGTGCCAAAGCCACCAGCCGCCCTCGGTCTTGTCGTGCCCGGCCTGCAACTCGGTCAGCATCTGCTGGCCGCGCGGCGACGACGCCAGCATGTCCAGGTCGGCCTCGATCCGCGCCTTGAACTCGGGCGAGCCCTCGACGTTGATGAAGGTCTGGAAGTCCTTGATCTCGACGGTCACGTTCTGCTCGGCCCCGACCGAGGTGTCGTTCTTCTCACCGAACACCTTGTCCTGGCCGGTCCCGCCGTAGGTCGTGTCGTTGTCGCGTCCGGCGTAGACCACGTCGTCGCCGCCCCCGGCGCGGAGCGTGTCGTTGCCCCGGCCGCCGGAGATGATGTCGTTGCCGGCGCCGCCGTAGATCGAGTCGTCGCCCTTGCCGCCCTCGAGGTAGTCCTGGCCTTCGCCGCCACTGATCTGGTCGCGGCCGTCGAGCCCGTAGACGGTGTCGTCGCCCAGGCCGCCGGACAGGATGTTGTCGCCGTAGCCGCCGTCCACATAGTCCCGATCGGCGCCGGCCGAGACCCGGTCGTTGCCGGCGCCGGCGGTGATCCGGTCCCGGCCGTCCAAGCCCAGGATCGTCTCGTCGCCGTCACCGCCGGAGATGATGTCGTCGCCCTCGCCGCCGAGCAGCGTCACGTGGACGTTGGTGCCCTTCGCGACGCTGATCGTGTCGTTGCCGTCGCCGCCGCGCACCACGATGTCGGCGCCCGCCGGGAAGTAGTACTTCTGGCCGTTGATCGTCACGATCTGCTGGCCCGTCTTCGGGTCGACGCTGATCTGGACGTCGTCGTCGCCGGTGCCGGTGTTCACGATGACCTTGTTGCCGTCGTAGATCACGCCGGTCTCGTTCACCTCGGGCGGCATGGTGAACGGATCGGTGGAGCCGTCGGCGACATTCAGCCAGGTCGCCGCGACCTGCTTGAACTTCGCCCGCGCCTTGGAGAAGTCGCTGACGCAGTCCTGCAGCACGTCGTCGAGGTCGCCGCGAATCTGCGCGCAGCGGGTCATCGAATCGTGGACGACCTTCGCCTCGGCGTCGTCCTCCGGGCTGAACGTCAGGTGATAGGTCCCGTCGTAGGTGAACTGGACCGAGACGACCTTGCCCCACTCCTCGGTCAGATGCGACTGGCTCGACCGCAGCGCCCCCGCCGCCTTGTCGAGCGCCGCCGCGGCCGCCGTCGACGCCTCCTCGGCGGCGTCCAGATCGGCGATGAGCTTCTTCCGGTGATTGTCGAACGAGTCGGCGGCCGGACCCTCCCACACGCCGTTGACCAGGGCCTTCGCCGCTCGGTCGACGTCGTCGGCGGCCGTCTTGACCGCGGTGGTCACGGCCCGCCATTGCGTCGCGCCGCTGTCCAGCTGATCAGGACGTGCGTGCAGATCCCAGACATCCATCGTGGAGATCTGCGCGGGTTTCGTCGTCGTCGGGCCGTCGGGCTCGGGCCTCACCATGCGTACACCTGCCTCCGGGCCGGTCCGTGCTCGGTCAGATCGGGATGTTGCGGTGGTTGCGCTGCTGCTGCCGGGCCTTGGCCGCGGCGTCGTCATCAGCCTTCTTGTACGCGAACGCGATGCGGTAGAGCCGATCCATGTCGCCCTCCAAGACGGCGACGAGCCGCCCGAGGGTGACCTCGGCGTCGTCCACCGTCTGATCCTGGGCCTGGGCGACGGCGGCCGCCCCGATGCTGTCGCCGAAGGCGGTCGCGGGCACGGCCAGCGGACCCTGTGCGGCCCGCCAGGCGTCGTCGATCTGCTGCGACGAACGCAGCATCTGGTCGGCCACCCGGGTCAGCTCGACGGGGTCGGCGCGGACTTCGTTGGACACGCCTGGAGCGTATCGACGGGCACGCTCGGGGTCGACCCGTCCGCTCGAGCCTGTGGATAAGTCACAGTGGACAGTCGTGCTCGCCGGCTTTCCTCGGCGCTTGCCTCTTCCGCGGCGCTGGCGTTTCCGCTGGCTTCCGCGGCGCTGGCGTTTCCGCAGCGCTGGCGTTTCCGCCGGATCAGGGATATCGGTCGAATCTTGGCCGGTTTAGGGCCCACATCCCTGATCTCGTGGTGATCTCGCGCCTACGCGAGCGGATGTCAGCCGACGCCGCGCAGCCAGTTCCAGGCCTCGACGAGCCAGCTGATCCGAGTGAGGTAGGTGACCCCGGCGGCGGCCCAGAACAGGCCGGCCACGGCGTGCGACACCCACGCGGAGCGGCGTACGCGGCCGAACGTGCGCTCGAGCACGACCAGTCCCAGCAGCCGGCTGAGGCCGAAGAGGAACGCGCCGACGACGAGGATCACGACCAGGGCGAGGGCGGCACCGGCCTGATCACCGGAGCTCGCCGAGATGGCGAACAGGCCCCAGCAGGCGACCAGCACCGCGGCGCCGATCAAGCTCCAGCGGCCGCCGCGCCGCAACTGGCGCAGCCGCTGGCGCAACGGCACGGTGGGCTGCTTGATCGGCCCCCGGGTGATGATCCCCGGCCCGCCGACCTCGGTCGACTCCTCGAAGGTGAGAGTGGGCTCGCCGACCGGCGCCGATCGGCCGACCGCCGCGACGCCGGGGGAGTAGCCGACATTGCCCGGCGAAGGATGCAGGTGATGCGTCGGCTCCTCCGCCGAAAGATCGATGGTCTTGTCCAGACCATGGCGCTTCTGCTCGCTCACGTGCCCTCCCCTGGCCCGACCGTGCGGCGACCCGAACAGCGTAGTTCTTCCCTGCGACAGTGCCACGGG
>JABFYB010000599.1 GCA_013361475.1 Hamadaea sp. | reverse complement strand
ATCACGACCTCGCCCCATTCGGGCGGAAGGTCGGGAAGCCCGTTCCCCAGCGTGCCCATCGCCCCGGACTCCTCCTGCATGGTGGCTTTCAGTGTGCCGCTGCGGGCCGCCGAGCGCCAGACGTTCTTCGCGTCGACGTTTGGGACTTTCGGTCAACTACCCGGCACTCTCCGTCACCAACGGCTCCTCTGGCATCCTTGGGATACCCACCTAAACCGGTCGTCATGCCCCTTCTTCGCTGATCGCGCAACCCGGAGTGCTCCCGATTACAGGCACTGTGAGCTGCGCTAACGGTGGGACGCAGGGTGGGACATCGGTGCGGAGCCGTGTTACCCTAGACACAGCGAAAGGGGTTTCGTACCTATGGTTTTCAGTGTCGGCGAGACCGTTGTCTACCCCCACCACGGGGCCGCACTCATCGAGGCTATCGAGACTCGCATCATCAAGGGTGAGGAAAAGCAGTACCTCGTCCTTCGTGTCGCTCAAGGCGATCTGACGGTGCGTGTCCCCGCTGAGAACGCCGAGATCGTCGGCGTGCGCGAAGTCGTCGGAGAAGAGGGCCTGACCAAGGTCTTCGATGTCCTGCGAGCTCCGCACACCGAGGAGCCGACCAACTGGTCGCGGCGTTACAAGGCGAACCTGGAGAAGCTGGCCTCCGGCAATCCGCTCAAGGTCGCCGAGGTCGTGCGAGACCTCTGGCGGCGCGAGCGCGAGCGTGGCCTCTCGGCCGGAGAGAAGCGCATGCTCGCGAAGGCTCGCGACATCCTCGTCGGCGAGGTGGCTCTCGCCGAGCGGAGCACCAAGGACGAGGCTGAGGTTCTGCTCGACAAGGTGCTGCACGAGGCATAACACCCCCGTGATCGAAAAACTCGCAGACCGCGGCATCACCACCTCACGTGGTGATGCCGCGGTTCTCGTTCCCGCCGCAGGGGCCGGCGTACGCCTCGGTGGCGACGTCCCCAAAGCCCTGCGTGAGCTGCGTGGGGAATCCCTGCTGGTCCACGCGGTCAAGCGGGCCGCCGCGGCGGCATCGGTGCGGCTGATCGTCGTCGCCGCTCCCCCGCACCTCGTCGCCGAGGTTCAGGGGCTGCTCGCCGAGGTCGACGCCGACCTGGTCGTGGTCGCCGGCGGGGCGAGCCGGCAGGAGTCGGTCGCCCGGGCGCTCGCCGTGGTCCCCGAGGGGATCGACATCGTGCTCGTGCACGACGCGGCTCGGGCGCTCACTCCGCCCGAGCTGGTCGACGCCGTCGCCGAGGCGGTACGCACCGGGCACGGAGCGGTCATCCCGGTGCTGCCGGTGGTCGACACGATCAAGCGCGTCGACTCGAACGGGGACGTCGCCGCAACGGTCGACCGCAGTGAGCTGCGCGCCGTGCAGACTCCCCAGGGCTTCCGGCGTGAGGTGCTCGTGAAGGCGCACGCCGAAGCGGCCGGCGAGCATACGGACGACGCCGGGATGGTGGAACGGCTCGGGCTGCCGGTGCATTGCGTACCGGGGTCGGAGCTGGCGCTCAAGATCACGCGGCCGGTCGATCTGATCATCGCCGAGGCCTTGCTGACGGCGTCCGGGGAGGTGGCCCGATGAGGGTCGGCATCGGCACCGACATCCACGCGTTCGGGGAAGACCGCGAGTGCTGGGTCGCCGGGCTGCATTGGCCCGGGGAACGCGGTCTCGACGGGCACTCCGACGGCGACGTCGCAGCCCACGCGGCCTGCAACGCACTCTTCACCGCGGCCGGGCTGGGTGACCTGGGCGCGAACTTCGGCGTCGACCGGCCCGAGTTCCGGGGAGCCTCCGGCGTGACCCTGCTCGCCGAGGCGGCTCGGCTGGTACGAGCGGCCGGCTACGAGATCGGCAACGTGTCCGTCCAGGTCATCGGGGTCGCGCCGCGCATCGGCAAGCGCCGGGGCGAAGCGGAGAAGGTGCTCTCCGAAGCGGCGGGCGCGCCGATCACACTGTCCGGCGCGACCACCGACGGGCTCGGGTTCACCGGGCGAGCCGAAGGGCTGGCCGCCGTCGCGGTGGCACTCCTAACCCCCGCGCGTCCCGCGATGTGACCTGCAGATCACGGTTACGCAGGCTAAGACTGCCCGCGGAAGCCTGCGTAACCGTGATCCGCAGGGAGACGGGACGGTCAGCCCGCGCCGTCCGGCCGAGCAGCTCCCGGCCGCGCCCACGTCCACGCGTACGCGCTGTCTTCGCAGGCGAGTCCGGCATCGCACAGGTCGAGGGGCCGGAAGGTGTCGACCATGACGGCCAGCTCGTCGAAGTAGTCGGCGCCGATCGCGCGTTCGGGCGCTCCGGGCTGGGGTCCGTGGGTGAAGCCGGACGGGTGCAGGGAGATGGAGCCCTGCTCGATGCCGGAGCCGCGCCGGGCCTCGTAGTTGCCGCCGGTGTAGAAGAGCATCTCGTCGGAGTCCACGTTGTGGTGGTTGTACGGCACCGGGATGGCCAGCGGGTGGTAGTCGACCTTGCGCGGGACGAACGAGCAGATCACGAAGTTCGGGCCTTGGAAGGTCTGGTGTACGGGCGGTGGCTGGTGGATCCGGCCCGTGATCGGCTCGAAGTCGTGGATGGAGAACGCCCACGGATAGAGGTGCCCGTCCCAGCCGACCACGTCGAACGGGTGGTGGGCGTAGGTGAACCTCGTCCAGCCGCGCCGGTGCTGGACCAGCACGTCGACCTCGGTCTCGTCGACGAGCAGCGGCGCCGACGGGCCACGGACGTCGCGCTCGCAGTAGGGCGAGTGTTCCAGGAACTGGCCGCGGACGGAGAGGTAGCGCTTGGGCGGGCCGATGTGCCCGGTCGCCTCGATCGCCAGGATGCGGACCGGCGCGCCGACCGGCACGACCCGGTAGATCACCGACGTGGGGATGATGACGTAGTCGCCTTCACTCGCCTCGAGCAGCCCGAAGGAGGTCTCGAAGACGGCCCGGCCGGACTCGAGGTAGAGACACTCGTCGCCGACGGCGTTCCGGTAGAGCGGGGACGGGGTATCGGCGACCACGTAGGAGATGCGTACGTCGTCGTTGGCGAGCAGATGCTGCCGGCCGGTGACCGCGTCGGCGCCACCGACCTCCAGCTTGTGCGTCTGCAGGTGGCGCGGCTTCAAAGGACGGTTCGGCACGCGAGTCCACGCCGGCGGGTCGTACGCCTCGGCCGCGACGATGGCTGTCGGGAGGTACCGGTGGTAGAGCAGCGAGGAGTCGGAGGAGAACCCCTCCTGGCCCATCAGCTCCTCGGCGTACAGGCTGCCGTCCGGCTGCCGGAACTGCGTATGCCGCTTTCGCGGGATCTCCCCGACGCTCCGGTAGTACGGCATCGTGACCTCCCAAGATTGCCCGCTGTGCATACTCGATCGTCCGATTATCGGACAGACTTGTCCGCTCCGCAAAGCATCCGCTAGATTGCCTGATCATGTCAACGGCGGCGAGCGCACCGATCCCACCGCTTCTCCAGCGGTTGCTCGACGATGCCGCCGTGTTCCCACCGGGCAACGCGACGTTGTCGCAAGCCTTCACCGGGCACCGAGAGCACCGCTCCGCCTGGTACTCCGACCTCGTCGGAGTCCTCCTCCTGCCGGCGTCTGCGGTGAAGGAGGCGGCCGCCCACCTCCGGCCCGACGAGCAGATCGAGATCGGCGTCATCGGCGACCAGCCGCTGGCCCAGCTGTCCACTACGCTCTCGGGCATCGACCCGCGACTGCCGGTGCAGCAGGTGGAGGCGGCCGTCGCCAAGCGCGGGGAAGACCCCCAGCCCGGCCTGAGAGCGCTGCTCTCCATGCTCGCCGAGCACGGCCTGATGGGCTATGCCGAGATCCCGTTGACCTGGGGATTGCTGGAAGCACTGGACACCGTGGCCGAAGCGCGCGCCGCCGGTCAGCCGGTCGCTGCGAAGTTTCGCACCGGTGGCCTGGCCGCCGAACTGTTCCCCACGCCCATGGAACTCGCCGCCGTGATCTGCGCCTGCCGCGACCGTCAGCTGCCGTTCAAGCTGACCGCCGGGCTGCACCACGCCGTGCGCCACACCGATCCGGAGACCGGCTTCGTCCACCACGGATTCCTCAACGTGCTCGCGGGCGCCTGCGCCGCCGCGGAAGGTGCGGAGGTCGCCGACGTCGCGGCGGTGATCGGCACGACTCAGCCGCTGACGTTGATGGAGGCGGCGCGTACCCGCCGTCAGGCCGACCGCCCGCTCTGGGTGGGCTACGGCACCTGTTCGATCGCCGAGCCGCTGGAAGACCTGGTCCAGCTCGGTCTGCTCGGCCTGTAACCCGGGAGGGTCAGTGCTCGACCACCTGCCATACGGCGTCTTTCTGCGTACCGGGGAGTCCCGGTGCGCGGCCCGCTGGGGCGATCACCTGATCGACCTCCACGCGGCGGAGACGCGCGGGTCGATCTCCGCGGGCGGCGCGCTGCTCGCGCCCACCCTCCAGAAGTTCCTGGCCGCGGGCCCCACCGTCTGGCAAGCGGTACGCCGAGAGCTGCTGGACCTGGTCGGCAGCCCTGCGCTCGCCGAATTCCTGGTTCCGTTGAGCGACGTGGAGCTGGTGCTGCCGTTCGAGGTCGCCGACTACGTCGACTTCTACTCGTCCGAACACCATGCGTCGAACGTGGGGCAGATCTTCCGCCCGGGCCAGCCGCCGTTGCTGCCGAACTGGCGTCATCTGCCGATCGGCTATCACGGCCGGGCCGGCACAGTCGTGGTCTCCGGTACGGAGATCACCCGCCCGTCCGGGCTGCTCTCGCCCGGCGTCGCCGGGCCGTGCCGCCGCCTGGACATCGAGGCCGAGGTCGGCTTCGTCGTCGGTACGCCCTCCGACCTGGGCACGAGCGTGTCCCCCGGGGACTTCGCCCAGCACGTCTTCGGCGTGGTGCTGGTCAACGACTGGTCCGCCCGAGACATCCAGGCGTTCGAGTACCAACCCTTGGGACCGTTCCTGGGCAAATCCTTTGCGACGTCTGTGTCGGCCTGGATCACGCCGCTCGCCGCTTTGGACGAAGCCTGGGTCGCCGCACCGACACAGGATCCCGCGGTGGTGGAGCATCTCGCGGACTCCCCGCACCTGGGGCTCGACCTCCGGATGACCGTCACCTGGAACGGGGTGGAGGTCAGCCGGCCCCCGTTCGCCTCGATGTACTGGACCCCGGCGCAACAGTTGGCACACCTCACGAGCAACGGCGCCAGTCTGCGTACGGGGGACTTGTTCGCCTCGGGGACTGTCTCCGGTCCGGAGCGCAATCAGGTCGGTTCGTTCCTCGAACTCACCTGGGGTGGGGCCGAACCGGTGGAGATTCGAGGTGCGAAGCGCACCTTCCTCGAGGCCGGCGACGAGGTCGTGATCAGCGCGTACGCCCCCGGACCGGACGGTTCGCGGGTCGAGCTCGGATCGGTAGCGGGAAAGATTCGCGATAATTGATTTGCGGTCCCTGCGGGGTCTGCGTAATGTTCTCTCTGCCAGCGCGGAACGGACAAACGAGCCGGAAACACTCGGATCGGAAGGCCGGAGCGCGGCAGGCTACAACCGGGCGGTGCGGGGTTGACTTCGCGAATCTGACCGGCTAATGTAGTCGAGCCAGCAAGGAGCGGCGGAGCATGCCTCCGAGCCACATCTGCTGGATCCCCCAGGAAACAGAACATCACGACTCGTGGTGTGCGTCTCCATGGGAATCGGGCGAGGCGGGTTGACACCGCGAACTCGACCGAGTAAGTTAGACGAGTTGCCCCGAGCAGGATCCCACAATGTGGGACGATGAACGGTGTGTGCTTGTTCTTTGAGAACTCAACAGGGTGCTTGTAAAGCCAGTGCCAAAGTAGCGGATCTCGCTTCGGTGGGATCGCACATTTTTCATCCTCGTGATGATTCCTTTGGTTGCATTGCTTTTGGAGTGATGCTGCCAGGATTTTCGAATTCTTTGTTGGAGAGTTTGATCCTGGCTCAGGACGAACGCTGGCGGCGTGCTTAACACATGCAAGTCGAG
>JABFYB010000339.1 GCA_013361475.1 Hamadaea sp. | reverse complement strand
GGGTCAAAGATCTTGAACGGACCGGTCAGCGTTTGGTCAGCGGGACCTCGAGCAGCGCCTCGGCGCCGCCCTCAGGCCGGTTACGCATCTCGATGCTGCCCCGGAGTTCCCCGGTGGTGAGCGTACGGATGATCTGAAGACCGAGCCGCTTGGAGACCGCCGGATTGAAGTCCTCCGGCAGGCCGCGCCCGTTGTCGGCCACCGCCACCTGCAGCTGCTTGCGGAACCGGTGCGCCGAGATCACCACCTCGGCCTCCGGGCTGTCGTCGGAGAAGGCGTGCTCGACCGCGTTGAGCAGCAGCTCGTTCAGAACCATGACCAGCGGCGTGGCGATCTCGGCCGGCAGTACGCCGAAGCTGCCCTCCCGCCGCATGCGCACCGAGATGCCGCTGCCGGAGAAGCCGCCCGCGACCTCGGCGGCGGCCGTCGCGACCCGGTCGACGATCCCGTCGAACTCGACCGCCTCGTCGGCCGACATCGCCAGCGTCTCGTGCACCAGCGCGATCGAGGCGACCCGGCGTACGGACTCCTCGAGCGCGGCACGGGCCTCCGGCGCGTCCACCCGCCGGGCCTGCAACCGGAGGAGCGCGGCGACCGTCTGCAGATTGTTCTTCACCCGGTGGTGGATCTCCCGGATGGTGGCGTCCTTCGTGATCAGCGCCCGGTCGCGGCGGCGTACCTCGGTGACGTCCCGGGCCAGGATCAGCGCGCCGATCGGCACCCCGGCCGGGATCAGCGGCAGTGCGCGGGTCAGCACGGTCGCGCCGCGTACCTCGATCTCCTTGCGGGCCGGGGAATCGCCCCGCAGCGCCGCCAGCACCCGGGCCGACGCCTCCGACCCCTCCAGCGGATCGTCGGCGAGCCGGCTGAACAGGGCAGCCAGATCCTCACCCACCAGGTGGGAAGCGTGTCCCAAGCGCCGGAAGGCCGACTGCGCGTTCGGCGAGGCGTAGGTGACCTTGCCCGAGGCGTCCAGCCGGATCAGCCCGTCCCCCACGCGGGGCGCGCTGGTCGTCTCGCCCGGGTGCCGGGGCGGCGGGAACGTGCCGTCGGCGACCATCTGCGCGAGGTCGTCGGCGCTGGTGAGGTAGTTCAGCTCCAGCTGGCTCGGGGTGCGCGCGGTGGACAGGTTCGTGTCGCGGCCCACGACCGCGATGACCTCGCTCGCCTCACCGTCCGCGCGCCGCCGCCGGACCGGCACCGCCTCATGGCGCGCCGGAGTGTCGCCGTACCAGACCGGGTCGCCCTCGCGCCAGATCCGGCCCTGCTGGCGGGCGATGGCCAGGTGGGCCACCTCCGGTCCGCTGACCATCCGGCCCACTTGATCATCTTGGTACGCCGTGGGAGCCGTCGTCGGGCGTACCTGGGCGACGCAGAGGAACGACGGCGTGCTCGCGACCGCCTCTCCCGCGCTGACCGGCACCCACAGCAGCAGGTCGGCGAAGGAGAGGTCGGAGATCAACTGCCAGTCCCCGGCCAGCCGGGTCAGGTGGTCGATGTCGGCCGGGCCGAGGGAGGTGTGCTCCTCGACCAGATCGCGAAGTGTGGACACGCCACCACCCTAGCCAGTCACGCGGCTACAGGGTTTCGGTGACCTTCTTGAGCCCACGGGGTGCGTCCGGGTTCTCGCCGCGGCTGAGCGCGATGTGCAAGGCCAGTCGCTGGAGCGGCAGGATGTCGAGCAGCGCCGAGTAGCGCTCGTCGACCGCAGGCACCGCCAGCCGGGCCGAGGCGTCGGCCACCTCGCCGGAGCCGATGGTGACCACGTCGGCCCGCCGCTCGCCGAGCCGGGTGAGCACGTCCGACATGGCCACCCCGCCCGGACCCGACCCGACGACGGCGAGCACCGGCACGTCGGGATCGGCCATCGCCAGCGGACCGTGCAGCAGGTCGGCTCCGGAGAAGGCGAGCGCGGCCAGGTACGAGGTCTCCATGAGCTTCAGCGCCGCCTCCCGGGCGGTCGGGTACGCGTACCCCCGGCCGGTGGTGACGACGCGACCGGCGAACCGATAGCGCCCGGCCAGCTGAGCCGGGGTGTCGTCGCGCAGGGTCTGCTCGGCCAGCTCCGGCAGCCGGGCGAGCTGGGCCAGTTCGTCGGCCGGCACCTTGCCCTCGCCCCGGATCGCCTCCACGAGCAGCAGCAGGGCCAGCAGTTCGGCGGTGTAGGTCTTGGTGGCCGCGACCGCGCGCTCGTGCCCGGCGGCCACGTCGACGGACAGCTCGGCGGTCTCGTTCAGGATCGACTTCGGGTTGTTCGTGACGGCCAGCGTCAACGCGCCCTGCTCCCGGGCGATCTTGAGCACCTCGGTCAGATCGGGTGAGCCGCCGGACTGCGACACCCCGACGACGAGCGCCTCGGAGAAGTCCGGGCGAGCGCCGTAGACCGTCATCGCGCTCGGCGAGGCGAGCCCGGCCGGGATGCCGAGCCGGATCTCGGTGAGGTAGGCGGCGTACAGGGCGGCGTGGTCGGAGGTGCCGCGAGCGGTGAACACGACGTGCTTCGGGCGGCGCTCGGTGATGGCCCGGGCGACCCGCTCGATCTCGCCGACGCTCGCCGGGTCGAGCAGCGCGCCGTAGACGCCGGGCTGCTCCGCGATGTCCGTCGCCATGCCGGCGCCGCGCTCGCTCATGCTCACTCCTGACTATGGATGCTCAATGCGTGCGTGTTTGATGCTCGATCTGTGCGCAGTCTTGCACGAAATCGGCCTCGCCTCAACTCGGGCGAGCAGGATCACGCAGGGGACGCGCTGGATGTCACATTCCTCTACCCTGCCCGGGTGACCCAAGCCGACGGAGTCCACGACCCGATCCAGGAGGCGCACGGCGAACTGGCCCTGGCCCGCATCGCCCTCGCCGGAGACGATCTGACCCACGCCGCCAACCACGTCGCCGGGGCCATCGCGTACGCCCCGGGCCTGCCCGAGGTGCACGAGCTGCTGGCGGCGATCGCCGCCCGCCGACCGGACGGCGGCCTGAGCCTGTTCCCCCTCAACGACCATCCCTTCCTCGGCACCGTGGTGGCCCATGCCCACCTGCGCTCGGCATCCGATGTGGATGGAGCGTTGTCGTTGCTGGCCAAGGCGACCGCGTTCGACCCGGCCCAGCCGTGGGCCGACGTCGCCTGGGTGCGCGCGCTGCCCGGCGACCGAGTCGACCCCGACACGTTCGTCCAGGTCCTCGTCACGCTGATGCGGGAGCTCGGTGAGCCCACCAGCGACGAGGTACGCCAGGCCAACGCCGTCTACCTCGAGCTGACCGCCCGGGTGCTGGCGGCGAACCCCAAGCACGCCATGCTCCACGGCGCCGCCGCCGGGGTCGGCCGCCGACTGGGTGACCCGGCAGTGGCCGCCCACTGGGGCGAGACCGCCTACCAGCTCGAGCCGAGCAAGCTCACCGCCGTCTGGTACGCCTACGCGCTCCGCGCCGCCGGGCGACTGCCCGACGCGCTCGCCGTGATGGCCGAAGCGCGCCGCCAGAACCCGCTCGACCTCGATCTCAACGCCGACGTGGCGAGCTGGCTCAGCGACGCCGGCCGCCTCGACGAGGCGCTGGCGGTGATCGAGGACGCGATGCGGATCGACCCCACCTACGACTGCGCGGTGCACACGGCGTACCGGTTGCGGTTCCAGCGGGACGGAGACCCGCAGCACCTCGTCGCGCTGTCGGACTTCGTGCGTACCGCGCCGGCGACCAGCCACGAGCACACCGACCTGGCCGACTGCTGCCAGGGGCGTACCTGGCTGGGTTTCGTCGCCGGGCCGAGCGCGTCGTGCATCAACGTGCTCGACCAGTTCCCGGCCGACCAACGCGACAGCGAAGGCGAGATCGGCATCTCCGGGCTGGAGCCGCCGAGCGCGCTGGCGATCTTCCGGCGGGAGATGCCGAACGTCACGGTCGCCGTCGCCGGAGATCCGCCGCCGGACATGGTCCAGCCGTTGCGTCCCGGGCGCGTCCTGTGGCAGTACGCCGGATTCCGGGCCGAGCCGGCGGTGCCGCCGCCCTCCGCCCGGGCGAGCGCACTGCTCGCGGAGGTCGCCGCGCCCTCGTGGCCGGACCCCGTCTCGGCGTACGACCACGCGCTCCCGCTGGGCGAGCTGCCGCTGAGCGACCTGGTGGGACTGCTCGTCTACCCGCCGCCGGCGCCGGAGCGGATGGCCGGCATCCCGGACGGCTGGTGGGAGCGTTCGGCGCAGACGTTCGCCGCGCTCGGCATCCTGCACTGCCGGGAACTCGCGACCACACCCGGCGACACCACCGCTCAGCGGGCCGTGCTCGCCGAGATCGCGTACGGGATCGAGGACTGGACGACCGAGGTGGCCCTGTTCGCCCTGGTCGTGGCGGCCTGGCTCGACCCGGACTGCCGCGACGAGGTACGCGAGCTGGTCGGCCGCCGGTTCCTCGACGCCGTCGAGGCGACCCAGCACCGCCCGGTCACGATCCTGGCGTCGTTGGCCGCGCTGGCGCAGCTGACACCGGGCATGGTGGCCGAGGTGACCTCGCTCGCCCGGGAGATCCTGGCCGACCTGGAGGCCGAACAGGACGACGCCGAGGCCTGACCCCGGCGCGCGGAACAGTGCGGCGCCCCCGGAGGAGGAAAGCTCCGGGGGCGCCGAGTCTTGCGATATCCCTAGTGGCCGATCACTCCACGCTGGCGAGGGCGAGCGCCGCCTCCGGCGAGTCCTCGCCGGCCTTCTGCGGACCGGCGCCCCGCAGCGGGACCTCCTTGATGAACCAGGCCAGCACCGGCACCAGCACGGCGAAGGCCAGCGCCCACCAGAACAGCCCCGACGTCGCGTACGCGATGGCGTGCTTGATGGCCTTGACCATCGGCTCGAGCTGTTCCGGCGGCAGGATCTTCGCGAGCTGGGCCATGCCCTCGGTGCCGAGGTTGCCGCCGAACTGGTCGATCTTCGCGGCGGCCTCCGGGCCGGCGCTCTGGGTCATGCTGTCGCTGAGCCGCGAGTTGAACACGGCGCCGAAGATCGACACTCCGAACGAACCGCCGATGGACCGGACGAAGGTGGCGGTGGAGCTGGCCACGCCGAGGTCCTTCATCTCCACGCTGTTCTGCGCGATGAGCAGCGTGGTCTGCATGAGGAAGCCCATGCCCAGGCCGAGCAGCACCATGTAGACCGAGGACTCGAACTTGGTGGTGTCGTCGGCGAGCCGGGTCAGCAGGAACATGGCCACCGCCATGATCGCGCCGCCGATGATCGGGAAGATCCGGTACTTGCCGGTGTTGGTGATGATCCGGCCGATGGTGAACGAGGTGACCAGGACGCCCATCATCATCGGCAGGAGCAGCAGGCCGCTGTTGGTCGCCGAGGCGCCCTGAACGGTCTGCTGGTAGAGCGGCAGGAAGGCGACCGCGCCGAACAGCGCGAAGCCGACCAGGAAGCCCATGCCGCTGACCACGCTGAAGTTGCGGTTCTTGAAGATGTGCAGCGGCAGGACGGGCTCCGGGTGACGCCGCTCGACGAGCAGGAACAGGCCGAGGGTCACCAGGGCCAGCGCGCCGAGGCCGAAGATCTGCGCCGAGGCCCAGTCGTACTCCTTGCCACCCCAGGTGGTGATGAGCACGATCGCGGTGATGCTGACCCCGAGCAGGGCCGCGCCCAGCCAGTCGATCTTGTGCTCGGTCTTACGGACCGGCAGGTGCAGGAAGAACAGCAGCATGACGAAGCCCACCGCGCCGATCGGCAGGTTCATGTAGAAGATCCAGCGCCACGAGGCGTGGTCGGTGATGAGGCCGCCGACCAGCGGACCGGCGATCATCGCGATGGCCATGATGCCGCCCATGAGGCCCTGGTACTTGCCCCGCTCCCGCGGCGGCACCAGGTCGCCGATGAGGGCGAACGCGCCGACCATCAGACCACCGGCGCCGAGACCCTGGAAGGCCCGGAAGGCGATGAGCTGGGTCATCGGGTTGATCGCGTCGTTGAGCCAGCCGAACTCGCCGGCCGCGCCGGAGAGCATCGAGCCGATCATGAAC
>JABFYB010000594.1 GCA_013361475.1 Hamadaea sp. | reverse complement strand
GCGATCACAACGTGGTCGGCGTCAGCCGCTGGACGACCGGGACCGGCTACGTCATCGCGGACGCCGTACGCATCACCGCTGCGTGACTCCCCCTCTCGACGCAGCACCGCAGCCGCCCCGGCCGATCGCCGGGGCGGCTGCCTTTCTCGGGCGGGACGGTCTCCGGCGGGACAGCCTCACACCGCCAGCGGCTCGCCCGTTTCGAGCAGCGACTTGAGGCTCGACAGCAGCGGCGGCCAGCCCCCGCGGATGCCTTCGAGCACCTGGCTGCCCGGCTGGAAGCCGTCGTGGACGACGGTCAGCTTGACCACGTCGCCCTGGGGCTCCAGCTCGAAGGTCAGTCGCGACCGCGGCTCGGCGGCCATCTCCGGCGGCATGCCGCCCACCATCTCCTGGAACTCCGGCGTGAAGGTGTGCCACGTGTACGACAGCCGGCGGTACGGCTGGGACTCCAGGATCACCTGCTCGGGATCCTCCATCCGTAGTCCCTTGTAGATCCAGGTGATCGCCGAGCCCTTCTGCCAGTCGGTCTCGAACACGGTTCCCCAGTAGCGGCTGGTGAACGCCGGATCGGTCAGCGCCTGCCACAGCTTCTCCGGCGTCGTCCGGATGTACGTGGTGTACACGAACTCGGTGTCGCTCATGGGTTCTCCCTCCAATGCCCGTTTCAGGTCGGCCAAGGCCTGCGCACGCGCCCGGTCGTACTGCCCGATCCACCGGTCGGCGATCGCGTTGATCGGTTCGGCGTTGAGGTAGTGCAACTTCTCCCGGCCCCGCCACACGGTTGTGACCAGGTTGGCCGCCTCCAGCACGGCCAGGTGTTTGCTCACCGACTGCCGCGCCATCCGCAGCCCGGCGCAGAGTTCGCGCAGGGTCTGCCCATTGCGCTCGTTCAGGCTGTCGAGCAGCTGCCGCCGGCTCGGATCGGCCAGCGCCCGGAAGACGTCGTCCATGCCCACCTCAGATATGCAGCCTCTTGGCTGCCTTTAACGATAGGCAGCCTCACGGCTGCATGTCAATCGGAACGCGCTGAAATCCCAGCTCAATCGCCGGATCAGTCGGCGACTCGGTCGTTGGGTCGGCCGGCGGCTCAGTCGTTGGGTCGGCCGGCGGCTCAGTCGTGGGGTTCGGCCGGCGGCTCAGTCGTTGGCGACCGCGACCAGGCCCGCGATCCCGATCGCGCACCCCAACACCGCGAACGCGATCCCACCCAGCCGCTCCTCCCGCCGGGACGGATTCTCCGGACGACGCGACCGCCAGATCAGCCAGCCGCCGATCGCGAGCAGGACAAGCCCGAGCAGCGGGTATCCCCCGGTCGGCAGCGGGTTGATGGCGAGCGGGCGCGCGGCGAGGGAGAGCACGGGCCGAGATTACAAGGTGAGCGCCTCAGCGCTCGACGGCTCAGCGCTCGACAGCTCAGCGCTCGACGGCTCAGCGCTCGACGGCTCAGCGCTCGACGGCTCAGCGCTCGACGGCTCAGCGCTCGACGCTGATACCGAGCGCGTCGGCCAGCAACTCGGTCAGCACGACCAGGTCGTCGGCGCGGACGGTCGCCCCGGCGAGGCTCGCCACCCCGCCCAGCCCGGTGAGATCACAGTCGATGAACCGGGCGCCCTCGAGCTTGGCGTTGCTGAACTGCGCCGCGGTGAGATCGCAGCGTTCGAAGAGCACCCCACGCAGGTCGGCCCCGATGAAATCAGCCCGCCGCAGATCGCAGCCGACGAACGCGACCTTCGTGAACGTCGTGGCCCGCCAGGTCGTCAGATCCAGCCGGCAGTCGCGCAACGTGACATCCCGCAGCCCGCAGCCGATGTAGACCATCCCGGTCCCCCGGCACTCGACCAGCTCCACCCGCCGCAGGCCGCACCCGTCGGCGGTCAGGTTCGCCAGGTCACAGTGGTGCAGCGCGCAGTCGAGGAACGTCGCCTTCTCCAGGCGTACGCCGCCGAGCCGGACGCGGGTCAACCGGCTCTGCTCCACCTCCATCCCGGCCGCCTCGCCCTCGAAGGTGTCACCGGTGAGGTCGAGCTGCCACCACTCCTCCTCGTCGTCGAGGACCGGCGTCCCGGTCGACCACTCGGCGGGCAGATTCGGCGGCGCAGGTTGCGAGGCTTTGGTCGTCACGCGGCCGAACCTACTGCAAGCCACTGACAAGATCGAAAAATCTTTCCGTCGAAATGCCGTCGTAATGCGGTAAGGCCATGCGATCGAATGAATGCATGACCACTCTCGCACCACCCCGGCCGGTTGCGGCACCACGTGCATACACGATGTATGCTCGCCCCATGGCGTACACGTCCATCCGCGTCACCACGGAAGTCCGGGACCGCCTCGCGTTGATCGCCGACCAGCGCGGCATCAGCCTCGGCAAGCTCCTCATGGAGTTCGCCGAGAAGACCCTGACCCCCGAAGAGCTGAAGGCTCGTGGCCAAGTCGTGCACGAGTTCTTCCGCGACACCTTTGGCATCGTCACCACAGACGAGGGCGTCGCCGCCGCGCACAAGTGGCTGGATGAACTGTGACCATGACGCAGAAGACCCTTCTCCTCGACACGTCAAGCCTCCTCGCCCTCAGCCGAAGCGTGTGGCTCGCCGAATTCGTCCAGGCGACCGAAGAGCGACTCGACCGAGTCGTCCTCACCCCTGCCACGTGTCTCGCATCCGCGGGCCGGCACCAGCCACACCTCGTGAGACACGTCGGAATGCTTCCCGCGGTGACCGTCGTCGCGCTGCGATACCACCACGTGCTCGCATGCGACTCGTGGGAGTGGGCGGAACTCGACGTCGCGCACACAGCCGCGGTTGCCCTCCCCAGCCCGGATGCACCTGAGGGTGCTCACGTCGTCACCGCCAATCCTGAACTCTATAAGCAGTGGCCGTTCGTCCGGACGATTCAACTGCCGACTCGATGAGGACGGGGCCGGGAGGTTGACAGGGAACGCGAGAGGATTTCGAATACTCCGGTGATCGAGATCCGCCCCGCGGTTCCCGCCGACCTTCCGGCTCTGGCGGCGACGATGGCCGACGCGTTCGACGGCGACCCGGTGTGGTCGTGGATGCTGCACCATGACGGCGACGACCCGGCTCGGCGGCGACGGCGGCTCGCGCTGCTGTTCGGCGCGCTGCTGCGGCACTCGGTGCCGAAGGGACGCGTGTTCACTACCGCCGACCGGCAGGCGTTGACGATCTGGTCGCCGCCGGGCGACTGGAAACTGCCGGCTCCCGCGATGCTGCGGGCGGCACCGTCGATCGCCCGGGCGGCGGGCGTACGCCTGCCGAGGTTGCTCGGCCGCCTCGGCGATGTCGAGAAGCACCACGACAAGCAGCCGCCCGAGCACTGGTACCTGGAGTTCATCGCGACCGCGTCGGCGGCGCAGGGCGGCGGACTGGGGGCGGCACTGCTGCGCGCCGGGCTCGACCGGTTCGACGCCGCGGGCGTACCGGTGTATCTGGAGTCGTCGAACCCGAAGAACCTGCCGTTCTACGAGCGGCACGGGTTCGAGGTGACCGGGAACCTGCCCGTGTCGTCGGGGCCGGAACAATGGACGCTGTGGCGGGATCCCCAGTGACACCGGGCTACGAGGTCGACGACGACCCGGCCCGGATCGATGTCGACGCGGCGTACGCGTTCTTGTCGACCGAGGCGTACTGGGGCCGATGGCGTACCCGAGAAGACTTCGCGGACCAGGTGCGGACGTCGTGGCGGGTGGTCGGAGCGTATGACTCCACCGGCGCGATGGTGGGCTTCGCGCGGGCCTGGTCCGACGGCGCGGCCTCGGCGTATCTGGCGGATGTCTATGTGGACGCCGGCCACCGCGGGCATGGACTGGGCGCGGCCATCGTGCACAAGATGATCGAGGACGGGCCGGGCCGCGAGTTCCGCTGGTTGCTGCACACCAGCGACGCGCATGGCCTGTACGAGAAGTTCGGGTTCGGGCCGAGCACGGCGATGGAGCGACCGGCGGGGCCGAGCCGCCCGCCGATCAGCTGAGCCACTCCTCGACGGGCAGGGTGCCCGGTTCGCGGCGCTCGGCGGCGAAGCGAGTGGCCCAGCGCTGGGCGCGTTCGTTGAGCGGGGCCGGGCGGCCGAGCGTGCGGGCGAGCTGGACGATCTCGCCGTTGAGGTAGTCGGTCTCGATGCTGCCCGTGCCGCGCCGGAGGCTCTGCCACGACGAGCTGCCCGAGCGGGCTCCCTTGAGCTGCAGAATGTCGCCGCGTCGGCGGCGGTCGTCCGCTTCGGACACGTACGCGATCCCGGCGGCGTCGAGGATCGCCGCCGCCTCGGCCCGCGCCTCGGCGACGATCTCCTCGACCCGCTCGGCGGGTACGCACACCGCCCGGATGCCGTTGCCCAGGTTGACCAGGAGTTTGCAGTACTTCCACGGCATGATCTGCTCGCGGGGTTCGCTGACGAATCCGGCGCTGCGCAGGTCCGCCGAGATGCGGGCGGCCCGATCGTCCACGCCGGACGGGATTCGCCCGATGTCGAGGATGCCCGGCACGGGCGCGCAGTCGGCGCGGACGACGCCGGGCTCCAGATGCGTCGCGGGCAGCATCACGCAGATGCCGTAGACGTCGGCGAAGTAGCGCAGCGCGAGGCGCTCGTTGGCGACGCCGTTCTGCAGGCACACCACGCTGACTCCCGGTACGCCGACCCGCGCGAGACTCTGCAGCGCAGCCTCGGTGTCGTTGCCTTTGACCGCCAAAAGCACCACGTCGCCGGACCGGAGCCCCAGTGCCGCGGGGTCGGCGGCCGCCTCGGCCTTGACCTGGTGGACGGCGTCGGGCGTCTCGACTCGCAACCCGTCGCGCTGAATCGCGGCCAGATGCTCACCCCGGGCGAGGAACGCCACCTCGTGACCGGCCACGGCCAGCAGGCCGCCGACCACTCCGCCGACCGCACCCGCACCCAGGACCACGTAACGGGCCGGGTGCGGGTGCGTCATCAGCTCAGCCCGCGCGACGGTTCGACCAGATCCGCTGGGCCTGGCCCTGCGAGTTCTTCGGGACGAAGTGCTGCTTGCCGTGCGCCTGCTGCGGCTGGCCGCCCTTCTTGCCCTTGGCCCGGCGCTCGGCCCGGGTCAGGCCGGCGTCGGGATCGGCGTCGGCGGTCGCCTCGTTCTCGGGAAGTTCTTCTCGCATGACGTCTCTCCTCGAAGATGATCGGGCGCAGTTCGGCGCCCGGAACGGACCGATGACTGCTGGAGATGCCGCAAGCCGTGAGCGGCGGGACTCGATGAGCCCAGGCTCGAACGGCGGCGGCGAGACCTCACGCGATGTACATGTCCGCGAGCGTAACAGCCCGTCGCCGATCTTGCGCAACTCATTTTCCGGCGTGCTGCCCGAAGCGGATCCCCACGCTGCGTGAACACGCGAGGGACAATGGAGGGGTGAGCGCGTTCCGCGACCGGACCGACGGCGGACGCCGCTTGGCCGCCCGGCTGGTCGAAGCCGGCGTCGACCGCGGTGACCTGGTGGTGCTCGGGTTGCCGCGCGGTGGCGTACCGGTGGCCGCCGAGATAGCGGCCATCTTCGGCGCACCCCTCGATGTCATCGTCGTCCGCAAACTCGGCCATCCCCAGCAGCCGGAGTACGCGGTCGGCGCGATCGGCGAGGAGAACGCCCGCGTCCTGACCTCCGGCGCCCGGGGCCTGTCCGACGCCGACGTCGCCCGCATCGCGGCAGCCGAGTCCGCCGAGCTGGACCGCCGGGTCCGGCGGCTACGCGGAGATCGCCCGCCGGTGTCCCTCCACGGCCGGACCGCCCTCATCGTCGACGACGGCATCGCCACCGGCGCCACCGCCGCCGCGGCCTGCCAGGTCGCCCGCGCCCGCGGCGCGACCAGAGTGATCGTCGCGGCCCCGGTCGCCCCGCCCGGCGCCGTCGCCGATCTCGCTCCGCTGGCCGACGAGGTGATCGCCGTGGTCACCCCGGCGTCGTTCCACGCCGTCGGCGCCTGGTACGACGACTTCTCCGCGACGACCGACGACGAGGTCGCCGCCCT